>SLSR01000260.1 GCA_007130365.1 Lentisphaeria bacterium | reverse complement strand
TGCCGCGCTCATGACCCAGGCGTATGCGGCCGGGGCTCTGTTGCGGCAAGGCCGCGGCGATCAGGAGGCCGCCCTGGCTCGAATGATCGACCTTATGGGCAGGGAGTGGTTCGGAGTCCGGGGCGTGGTGATGCGCAGCGCGCTGCTGCTCGGCCAACTCGGCCCCGTCGCCGGCGAACATGTCGCGGAGATTGAAAAACTCAGGGAAACCCACGAGGATGGCGGGCGGCGCGGCGCCATCGCCACCGGACTGGAGGGCATGCGCAACTGGGAGGAGGCGGAGTTCCATACCGCTCCGGAGGCGCGTCAACTTCAATGGCGCGGCGAGGCCGCCCGCGGCACGTCCGAGGGCTGGTTGCGTCTGCGAATCTCCGAACTGCTCTGGGATCACAACGGACGGATTCTGGAGGGGAGCGCCGAGTCATTGCGAGTCGCCGCGCCAGGCCCGAACCTGCCCGAATTCTTGCATGGCACCCAGGGAGGGACGGATCGCACCACGGAAAATGTGGTCGAAATCACACACGACGCACAGGCCGGATATCTGTACGCCCTGCAATACCGCAACGAACGCGGCCAGTGGGCCAACTTCGGTCCGGTGGTTCGCGGCGGCGAAGGCAGTCTTCACCGCTTCGCCCCGGCCGACGGGGAGTTCCGCCTGATGCGACAGCCGCCTCAATGAAATCACCATAAACCAATTGTATGGTCTAAGGGAAACGAAGAAAGCTATGAATATTCTTTATCTTCATTGTCATGATGCCGGACGATTTGTCGCCCCCTGGAATCGCGATTTTCCAGCGCCCAACCTGGAAAAACTGGCGGCGGACAGCACGGTCTTCACTAATGCCTTCACCCCGTCGCCGACCTGTTCGCCCAGTCGCGGCGCGATGCTCACCGGTACCTTCCCTCACGAGAACGGGCTGATCGGCCTGACTCATCTGGGCTTTTCATTCGAGCATCCGGAGTGGCATTTGGCCAATCGCCTCCGTGATCACGGCTATCAAACTTTTCTGGCCGGGATTCAACATGAGTTTAACGGGGTGGAGAAAGCTTATAAGCGAGTTCATGCCCCCGGAGCCAAAGAGCAGTATGCGGACTGGGACGAGGAAATGGCGGCGGCCGCGGCCAGTTTCCTGGCAAACCACTCGGGCAAGGCGCCGTTTCTGCTGTCGGTCGGCTTCATCAAGCCGCATCGCGGATTCCCGGAGCCAAAGTCCGCCGCCCGTCCGTCGCCGCCCGCCGGCTTCCCGGACACTCCGGAGGTGCGGAAAGACTGGCAGGCCTACCGCGAATGCGTGGCTTCGATGGATCGCGCGGCGGGAATCGTGCTCGACGCCCTGACCCGGTCGTCCTTTGCCGAAAACACCCTGGTGGTCTTCACCACCGACCATGGGCCTGCCTTTCCCAGCATGAAATGCACCCTGCGCGACCATGGCTGCGGGGTGGCCTTGATGATCCGCCCGCCGGGCGGCGGCCAGTCGCAAGAGATCGATGCCACGGTATCGCATCTCGACGTGCTGCCGACTCTGCTCGACTACGCGGGGCTGCCCCAGCCCGAACCGGTTCGCGGCCACAGTCTGCGCCCGTGGATCGAGGCTGGCGAGGGGCCAACCCATGAACAACTCTACGCCGAAATCAATTTCCACTCCTCCTACCAGCCGGAGCGCGCGGTGCGCACTGAACAATGGAAATATATCGCCCGCTTCGAGGACGATCTGAGCTGGCCGCTGGCCAATACCGACCAGGGGCTGACAAAAGAGGAGCTGAAGAGCCGCGGCTTCTTCAACAACCACCGTCCTCCGGAAGAACTGTACGATTTGAAAAAGGATCCGGGCGAAACCCGCAACCTGGCCAGCGACCCGGCTTATGCCGCGGTTAAAACCAGGCTGCGCAATGATCTGCTGCAATGGATGCAGGAAACCAAAGACCCTATTTTGAACGGGCCGCTGCCGACCCCCGCCGGCGCCAGGCTGTGCCCGCGCGAAGCACCCAGCACAGCCGAGGAGAACTGGGAAATTCACGCATGAACCAGCCGAAAATTCTGCGCATATTTTTGGTCCGGCACGGTCACTACGGGGGGCAGCCCAAACCTGTCGAGCTGCGGTCGCCGGCGCATAACGGCAACCTGACACCGCTCGGAATGGAGCAGGCACGTAGACTCGGCGGCCGCCTGGTCGACCAGGCTTTCGACTGCGTTTACACGACCGACACCCCCCGCACCCGGCAGACGGCCGCCGAGGTGGTTCGCCGCAACAACCACGCTCCGCCCCTGGTCGCGGTCAAGAAGTTGTGCGAAGTGCAGGGGGATCATGTCAGACCCGATCCCGAGCCCGCAACCACGAAGCGACGACAGATGCTGCACGACGAGCGGCAGTTGGTCGAACGCTTCGTGCGCAAGCTGAAGAAGCATCGGGCCGGTTCCAACATATTGGTCGTGGGGCACGGAACCTTGAATTGCATGCTGGTTCATCTGCTGGCCGAGCGCGACCCGCGGCAGGCTCTGCCAATGGGCGCCGCCAACACCGGGGTTACCATCCTCGAAATTGTCAAGGGCAGGCGACCGCCGGGACACTCGCCGGCCAGGTTGCAACTGTGCAATTGCACTAGCCATCTTGCGGTCGACAGAAATGGCCGTTTGTCAAATAGCCTACAATAACAAAAGAAAGTATGTTTACGACATGAAGCCATTGCCGAGCCTCCCCCTGTCCCGGCAGGCCACCCCCCCCAATACCCTCATCGTTTTTGTGCTCATGTTGTGCATCTTGGGAGGCCATGGTCACAGCAGAGGCGAGTCCCACCACGGCCATCTGAATCTCGGCTCCTACTGGTATTCCTGGCTGGACTTCGCCCCCGACCGGGTGGACCCGTCGCTGGCTCGTCAAATGCTTGATGATCTGGTGAGCGACCGCGGCCAGGAGCGACTGGAGGACGAGGCGGTCGAGGCCGCCCGCCATCTTGGCATCGACACCGCGGCGCCCGGCTTCGACTGGCGCGAGCACATCCATCTTCGCTGGGAGCCGCACGTCAGCAGTTATTTCACCACCTCCCAGCCGCCGGTTTCCGAGGATTGGATGAATCCCGATTTCGACCCGCAGGCCGTCGGCTGGGCGCTGCGGCCGCGGCCGGCGCAGACCGGCGTGCCGACTCGTTCCCGGGCAGGTCGGGGCGCAACCACCGTGGAACCCGCGAGCATGATGGTGCGGGCTGCCTATCATCGTACCACTTTCGAGATGGACGAGCCGCGCGACCTGGCGCTCAATCTCACCTATCGGGGTGGAATCAGGGTGTTCGTCAACGGCGAGGAAATCCTGCGCCGTCATCTGCCGGAGGGAGTCCTCCATGCCGACACTCCGGCCGAAGGCTATTCCCAAGCGGTTGGCGGAGAGCAGTTCACCGGCAACGGGAACATAGATCCGGGCGACTGGCTGAACCGGGAGATCGAGGATTTCATTGTTCCCGCCCGGCTGCTGCGGGCCGGAAGCAACCTGTTGGCGGTCGAGAACCGGGCACCCTTCCTCCATCCCGAAGCGGTCCGATACCCGCGGGCGCACGGAATCCTGGGGTCACGGCGAAGGGACTACGTGATTCTGCCGCCGCACGCCTCCATTTTACGCCTGCACTTGAGCCCGCGGGGAACGTCCGTCGAGTCCCTTGCCGAGCTTCAGAACCGCCATCGGCGCGGCCGGCATCGGGATGCGGCGGGTCCCTCGCCGCAGCGTCCGCCAGGCGTTCAGGTCTGGGCCGGGGACATTCACCAGCGCTACCACGACATCGACTTTATCCCCGCCGGAGTCGCGCCGGGCGCGATCAGGATCGCCGCCGCTCGCAACGGCGTGTTCAACGGCATGGTGGTGGTGGGCACGGAGCACGAGCTGACCGGGGTCGGGGTGAGGGTTTCAGACCTGCGTTCCGGTGAGGGCGGCGCGGTACTGCCCGCCGACCGGATACACGTTCGCGGCATGCGCGGATCGCCGGTGGATGAAGATCTGCTGCGCACCCTGGGCCGTCATCGCGGTCGGGCGTCCCTGGGCGGCAACCATACCGTGTTCTCCATCCAAAGCGAATATCGCTACGGTGGTTTCGTCCGTCAACCCGGGGAATTCTTCGACCGGATCACAGATGCCCCGCCGGAGCGGATCGCCGCCGACCGTTGCCAGCCGTTTTGGCTTGAGGTCTCGATTCCGGCGGAGTTCCCGCCGGGCTTGTACCGCGGCGAAGTACGGGTTTCGGCCGACGGGGGCGAACCGCGCACTCTGCCCCTGCTGGTGGCGGTGGCCGACTGGCGACTGCCCGATGCGCGGGAAAGCCAGGTTTTCACCTGGATCGAACAGTCGCCCTACGGTCTCGCGACCTGGGCCGGGGTGGACCTCTGGACGGATGCGCACTGGCAACTGATCGAGTCAAGTTTTGGGCATCTGGCCCGCATCGGCGCCGACCTGGTGCATATCCCGGTATTGCAACGCTCTGAGTTCGGCAATGTCGACGATGCCATGGTGCGCTGGTCCGGCGATCCGGCCACCGACAATGTCGAACTCGATTTTTCGCTCATGGACCGCTACCTCGATATTGTCGAGCGCACCATCGGCCGGCCGCGGGTGGTCAGCGTCAACATCATGCAGGGTGCCGGGGGCGGCGAACGCGGCCGCGGCCACGACGTCATGGAGAACGTCACCACCGTGCCCTTTAGCGGACGCGAAGATGGAGTCGATCTGACCGAGCACCGACATCTCTACGAAATCCTCGCCCGCGAAGTGGTCGCGCGCATGAGAGCCCGCGGCTGGGAAGACTCGCTATTTTGGGGACACTTCTGGGACACCCCGCCGCAGCCTGAGCTGTTCGACGAAATGGCCGAGCATGCACCCGACGTGTTCTGGACCCGGGCCGGGCATATCGCCGGCGGCATCCCGCAAAGACTGCGGGTACAGTCGGAAGTCTTTCCCAGCGGCTGGCTGCAAGAACGGCCCGAGGGCGCCTTGGTGGTGCTCAATCCGCGCCGCCACTCACCCACTCACAATCTCGAGGGCTACTACCCGCCCTTCTCTTTCCGGCTGCTGCCGGAGCGCGCCGTGTACAGCGGCTACGACGGCTTCGGACGCATGGGCGCCGACTACGGCGAGCAATGGGGCCAGGGCAACAACATCCGGGGCGGGCTTCCGGATTTCGGCACCAAAAACCTGCTGTGGGCGGACCCTGAAGGTGTGGACGCGAGCCAGCGTTTCGAGATTCTGCGCGAAGGCAAGCAGGAAGCCGAGGCCATGCGCTTCCTCAAGCTGGCGCTCGATTCCGGCGAGCTGCCGGACGACCTGGCCCGGCGCGTGGCGGAACTGCT
>SLSR01000124.1 GCA_007130365.1 Lentisphaeria bacterium | reverse complement strand
CCGGTCTCTGACAATAAAATGCAATATGAAGCGTTTTACGGGCAGGACGGTCGCCGGACAACAAGGGCGATCGCAAGAGCAATCGGAAAAATGTGAACACAGGAGAAACGACGATGAAGAAGTGGCAAAAGTGGATGAGTGGTCTGGCGGTATTGTGTGCTCTGGCCATCGGGCTGAGTTCAGCCTGGGCGCAACCGGGCGGCGAAGGCCGAGTCCGCGGTGAACGCGGCGCCCGGGGCGAACGCGGCGAGCGGATGGCCGAGGGGCGGCAGCGCGGCGAGCGGGGAGTCGCCGACCGGGAGATGGGAGACCAGATGCGGCAGCGCCGGCAGCAGCGCTGGCAGCAGGCTCTCGGGCTTAACGACGATGAGCTGGCCGTGGTCGAGCCGATGATCGAGAAGGTGCAGGAGCTTGCCCGGCAGACTCGCGGCGGCGCCATGATGATGGCGGCGCGGCGCGGGGCGGCGGAAGAAGACGCGGCAGTGTCGCCGGTCGCGCAGGCGACCCGTGAACTGCGCACTCTGATCAATCGTGAAGATGCGACGGCGGAGCAGATGCAGGCGCAATTGGCCGTTTTGCGGGCGGCGCGCGAACTGGCGGCCGCGGAGCTGGCGCAGGCGCAGACCGAGTTGCGGGAAGTGCTGACGCAGCGCCAGGAAGCGCAATTGGTGCTGATGGGGGTGCTCGACTGAGCGAACACCCGCGAACGCCGCCGCCGGATTGTGAAATTAATTCGGCGGCGGTTTATGGCTGGTCAACTCCTTTGTGGCGAAGGCGGTTATGTCGGATATCATCGACAATTTGCTTGCCGGTCGGCGGCTTGCCCCTGAAGCGGTCGCGCGCGTGCAGGCGGCGATCGCCGAAGGAATGGCTCCGGACCAGGCGCTGGTCGAAAGCGGGGTCATGCCGGAGGACGAACTGTTGTCATTCCTGGCCGAAGAGTTCGGGGTCGGCCGGGTGGATTTGGAGAGTCGTTCGCCGAGTCGCGATTTTCTGGCGGCCTTTCCCGCCCGGGTTTTGTTCAAGCATCGTCTGCTGCCGCTGTCGATCCAGGAGGACGGCAGTGTGCTGGTTGCGGTATCGCGCCTGTTTGAGACTGCCGGCCTCGACGAGCTGCGCTTGCTGGTCGGGCGCGAGCTGCGGACGGTTCTGGCGAGCAGGGTCGAGATCGAGCGTTGCCTGAAGCGCGATCTCGGAGTTGGTGCGGACACGGTGCAATCTCTGGTTTCGGACGCTGATGCGGCCGTAGAAGTGCTTGACCAGGAATCGGATGACACCATGGATTTGAGCGAGGCCGCTGCCGATGCCTCGATCGTTCGCCTGGTCAACGAAATACTGCTCGAAGCCTTGGAGTCACGGGCGACCGACGTTCATTTCGAGCCGTTCGAGAACGAATTGCGGGTTCGCTACCGGGTCGACGGAGTGCTCAAGGACGCGGCTGTGCCGCTCGCGGCTCGGCGCTTTCAGGCGGCGATCATTTCACGGCTGAAGATTCTCGCCCATCTTGACATTGCCGAAAAGCGGCTGCCGCAGGACGGCCGCATCAAACTGCGGATTGCGGGTCGCGAGATGGACATTCGGGTGTCGGTGATTCCCATGCTCTATGGCGAAGGTGTAGTGCTGCGCCTGCTCGACCGCGAGGCCGCCCTGATCGGGCTTGAAAGCCTGGGCATGGCGGACAGCGACTGCGCCGTCTTCCAGCGGGTTCTCGGATTGCCGCACGGCATTGTTCTGGTCACCGGCCCGACGGGCAGCGGCAAGACCACTACGCTTTATGCCGCGCTTTCCCGAATCAACGATGTCGAACGCAAGATTGTGACCATCGAGGATCCGATCGAGTATCAGTTGCGTGGGATCAACCAGATCCCGGTGTCGGGCAAGACCGGACTGACCTTTGCCCGCGGACTGCGCTCGATCCTGCGACATGATCCGGATGTGATTCTGATCGGCGAGATCCGCGACCGGGAGACCGCCGATATTGCGGTGCAGGCCTCTCTAACCGGGCATTTGGTCTTTTCCACTTTGCATACCAACGACGCGCCGGGGACGCCGACCCGACTGATCGACATGGGGGTGGAGCCCTATTTGGTGGCATCCTCCCTGGAGGCGGTGGTGGCGCAGCGCCTGGTGCGCCTGATCTGTCCGGACTGTCGGGAGGCGCTGCCGGCGGCCGAGGCGGAACGAGCTTGCCGTCAACATGGTTTGGAGGATTTGCGAACGCTTTACCGGGGGATCGGCTGTCGTCAGTGCCAGAATACCGGATATCGCGGTCGGACCGGAATCTTCGAGTTGATGATGGTCGGCGATCCAATGCGCAATCTGATTCTGGAGCGCGCTTCCGCCCAGGCGCTTCGGGAGCTGGCCGAGGCTCGCGGAATGAACAGTCTGCGGCGGGACGGGTGGCGCCTGGTGCTGGCCGGACGGACTACGGTCGAGGAATTGCTCAGGGTTACCAAGGACGAGCCGGGCAACGGGAATGGCAACGGGCTGGCGGCAGATCATTGATGGATTGCGCAGCCGTCCCGCGGGATAGGCAATATACATCCCAATCGCGCTCTCGATCAGGATGGTGTGAATTTAGTTGAGTAGAGATTTGACTGTGCGAGTACGGAAAAAATGTGGATTGTAGTGCAATGCGGGCATTCGACTATACGGCGATCGATCGACAGGGCAACCGGGTTTCCGGCCGAATCGAGGCGGAGGTTCGCGGCGGAGCCTTGGCCACGCTGAAGGCGCGGGCGCTGATTCCGGTGGGCTTGCAGGAGGCCTTGGCAAACCAACCCGCGAACGAGGCCGGGAGGGGGAACGCCGAGAATGCTTCGGACCGGGGTCGACGGCTTTCCCGGGTTGCGGTTGAAAACTTCATCCGGGAACTGGCAAACCTGCTGCGGGCCGGCGTGCCTTTGAGTCGGGCTCTTCATCTGATTGAACGGCAGGCGGCGCAACCGGCGGCTCGTCGGCAATGGCGGGAGATTCACGACGAGGTGGTGGGCGGCCGTTCTTTGGCGGAGGCGATGGGGCGATGGCCGCGTACTTTTTCTCCGGTTTGCCTTGCCATGGTGCGGGCCGGCGAGACCGGCGGCTTTCTGGATGTGGTGCTCGGGCAGATCGCCGACTTCCAGGCGCGCGAGCATGAACTGAAGGGAAGAGTCAAGGCGGCTCTGGTCTATCCCGCCGTGCTGGCCGGAATGGCTTCGCTGGTCATGGTTTTTCTGCTGATTTATTTTATTCCGAGGTTTACCCTGATCTTTGCCGATTTCGACGAGGCGCTGCCCTGGCTGACCCAAGTGATTGTCGGCTTCAGCAACTTCCTGCTCGGCCATTACCCCTGGTTGATCGCGGGAGTGGGGTTGCTGGTCTTCGGCGGCCACCGCTTTCTTCATTCACCGGCGGGCAGGCGAAAATGCGAAACGGCAGTATTGCGCCTGCCTGGCCTGGGAACGGTCACGGCTCGCTTTGCCCTGGTTCGCTTCTGTCGGATGCTGGGCACATTGCTGGGGGCGGGAGTGCCCTTGCTCGCGTCTTTGCGGGTGGCGCGCGAGGCGATCGGCAACGCCAGCCTGAGCGACGCGGTCGAGCAGGCGGTCGACGAGGTGCGGCGCGGCGAGGGATTGTCGGCCAGTCTGGCCAGGGTCGACCGTCTGTTCCCGCTTTCGGTGGTTGAAATGCTGGCGGTGGCCGAGGAAAGTGGCGGGTTGAGCGACGAGCTGCTGCATATCGCGAACACCTACGAGAGTGACTTGGATCGGCGTTTGCGCATGTTGGTTTCGTTGGCCGAGCCCGCGCTTCTCTTTGTCATGGCGGCGATTGTCGGCACCGTTGTCATCGGCATGCTGCTGCCGGTTTTCTCCTTGCAGGAAATGATCAACTGAAGAACATGAAAGGAACGATTGAACATGAACAATGAAACGACACTTCCGCTGGACGGTGCGGACAGGCGCCCCCCGCGCCGCTCCGGAAAACGACTTCGGCGAGCCTTCACCCTGTTGGAAATGCTGCTGGTTCTAGTGATCATAACCGCCTTGGCCGGGGTGGTGGCGCCTCGTTTCGCGCGGCGCTCGGAACAGGCGAGAATTACGGCGGTTCTGGCCGATATAGCCACTTTGGAGCTGGCTTTGGAGTCATTTGAAATCGATACCGGCCGCTATCCGACAACCGAAGAGGGATTGCGGGCCTTGATTCAGGAGCCGGCCAATGTCCGACAGTGGAACGGCCCCTATATCCGGCGCGGCGTCCCCTCCGATCCCTGGGGCAACCCCTATCAGTATCGTCAGCCGGGGGTACACAATTCCGCTTCCTACGATCTGTGGTCGTTCGGGCCGGACGGACGCGAGGGCGGTGAAGACGACATCGACAACTGGTCGGAACGCTGATGACGACAAAGGGCGACAATCGATTGATCCGGGCGGCAAACCGAGGATCCGCCGATTTTCGGGGGTACTCTGTATTTACCCTGCTCGAATTGATTGTGGTGATGGCCGTGGTCGCGACCATGGCGGCGGCGGCGGCACCCTCTTTGCGGGGATTCTTCCGGTCTCGGACCGCATTCGAAGAGGCGGCGCGCCTGGTTGCGCTGACGCGCCTGGCGCGGCAGCGGGCGATGGCGGAAGGGCGGGGTTATCGGCTGCATTTTGACTGCGGCGGGAATCGCTTTCGCCTGCTCGCAGCCGACATCGAGCCAACCGCGGACGCGGCGGAATCCGGATACGGTTTTAGTCTGGCGCCGGGCTTCAGGGTGGAAGTTGTTGCGCCGCCAGGCTTAAGAGATACCGGTTGGCTGCCGTTTTATCCGGACGGCCGAACCATGGCGGCGGAATTGCGGCTGGTCGACGACAGGGGCAGGGCGGCGCATGTGCGATGTCCGGCGCCGGGCGAGGATTTCCGGGTGGTTGCGGAGTCGTCATTATGAAGCGAACCTTTACCTTGCTCGAGGTCTTGGCCGCAATGGTGCTGGCGGCGGCGGTGTTGCCGGTGGCTTTGCGCGGCCTTTCGCTGGCTCTGGCAAGTGGCGGAGAGGCGGCGCGCATGATCGAGGCGGCGGCCTTGGCGGAGAATAAGATCGCGGAAATCGTCCTGGCCGCGGATGAACGACTTCACGCGGAGACGACAGGTGAGTTTGACGAACCTTGGTCGGCCTACCAATGGCGTTCGACGATCGTCGCCTGGCCGGATGGCGAGGTTCGCGAGCTGACCGTGGTCGTTTCCTGGAGGCGGGGCGCCAGTCGGCGCGAGCTGGCGATGGCCACCCTGCTTCCATAGCGAGTATGACAGTTTGCGGTTGTCCGCTGTTTTCTGTATAATCAAAACGCTTCGCTTGCCCCCAGGCT
>SLSR01000027.1 GCA_007130365.1 Lentisphaeria bacterium | reverse complement strand
TGGAAATGGGCTTCATCCTGCGCGATTGCGAACCCAGCCTGGTGGTTGCGGACGAAGCAATATTGGGGCGGGTGCGCGAGCTGGCGGGCGATGTCCAGGCAATCGCCTTTTCCGGGATGCCGGAAGAACGCGACCGGGACGAGGATGACGATTTTTCCGCGATGGAGTCGGCCGAAGTGGAGCCCGAGGATTTGGCCGCGATCATCTATACCAGCGGTTCGACCGGCATGCCCAAGGGGGTGATGCTGAGCCATCGCAATTTGCTGGTCAACGCGATCTCCGGCTGGCGGGCGATCGCCGTCGGCCCCGGCGACTCAATGGTTTCGCTGCTGCCCTATTGGCACGCCTTTGCCCTGCTGGCCGAGGTGGTGCTGGCGCCGATTGCCGGGGTGCGGGTGGCAATTCCCGGCGACAAGCGCGATTTCAAAAAGAATATCGGCCGCTATCAGCCGACTGTGATTCTTTTGGTGCCCCGGATTGCGGATGCCTTGCGCAAGGGTATTGTACGCAAGATCGAGGGCGGCAAGCCGATGGTGCGCAAATTGTTCGCGCGAGCCATGGCGAACGCGGGCCGGGTCTGTGGCGACGACCGGGGCGGAGGCGGATGGCGCGATCGTCTTGTCCGGCGAATGTTCTACGATCCGCTACTCTTTCGCAAAGTCCGCCAGGCCTTTGGCGGATGCTTGCGCTTTATGATTTCCGGCGGTGCCCCGCTGGATTGCGACGATCAGTTTTTCTTCAACTGCGTGGGCGTGCCGATCTATCAGGGCTATGGTCTGACCGAGTCGTCGCCGGTGATCAGTGTCGAGTGGGGCGGCCGGTCTCGGCTCGGCAGTTGCGGCCCCTTGCTCTCCTGGCTTGAGCCCGCGCACGGCGGCGACTATGCCTTCCGGGACGAGAGCGGGGCGCAGGGAAAGGATCTGCGGGGCGAGCTTCTGGTCAAGGGCGATTGTGTGATGCGCGGCTACTGGCGACATCGCGACCAAAGCGCCAAGATGCTGGCCGAAGGCTGGCTGCACACCGGCGATATCGGCTATCTGGACGAAAACGGCCTGCTTTTCCTCGACGGCCGCCGCGGCAATATGATCGTGCTGGCCGGCGGCGAAAAGCTGCATCCGGAGCATGTCGAGGATGCGATCAAGAAATCCGATCTGATCTCCGAGGTCATGGTGATTGGCGACAAGTGCAAGAACCTGTACGCGCTGGTCAATTTCGATCCGGATCAGAGCGAGGGAATGGAGGGCGAGCCATTGCGGGAGCGGGCCGTGCGGGAAATCCGCCGGACAACCGAACATCTGGCCGCCGCGCAGCGGCCGCGGGACATCCTGCCGCTGCCCGAGTTCTCGGTCGAAGATGGCACCTTGACGGCCACGCTCAAGGTGCGACGGCACAATGTGCTGGAAAAATACGAGAAGGAGATTCGCCTTTTTGTCGAGGGCCGAGAGGGCGGGCAATAATGGCTATTTGGCCACACTCCGCTTTCCGGCGGCAGGGGAACAGAGGGCAAATCGCTTTGCAGACGGGCGGAACCGGATTATCTTATCAGGACGGATGGAATAATCGGGCCAGTCGCACTGGCCTGATTAATTCATGAAGATTCATCCGTGCATCATTGTTTAACGGTCTTCATTAAGGCATTATCAAGGTTTTCCGGGCAACATGAAAAAAACTGCTGTTCTTCTGTTTTCCCTGGCATTCTGCATGGGCTCCCTTTCGGCTCGCGGGCAAAGCTGGGGCGAGACCAATTCCTGGCTTGGCCGCGCACCGACCACCACCCGCGTGTTCAGGCTGGTCGGCAATCGTTGTCGCCTGCACTATATCAATCACGGCCCCGGGCCTTTGCGCATCCGCATGTTCGACCGCGACCATCGCAAAGTCTATGAAGTATATACTCAGCGCAACGTGCCGGGGATTCGCACAATCCCGAACGACGGCGAATATTATCTGGTGATCGAGCCGACCAACAGTCGCTGGGAAGTGTCGATTCAACAACGCCTGACCCGCGGCCAGGAGTGGCAGTTGCGCCAGGAGGCCTTGTCGATTCGTCAGCGGCAGGCGCGTCTGGCCTCATTCAGCGGCGGCCCGGGAAGCTTCGCCTATCCGCTCTCGGTTCCGCCGGGCAGTTGGCGCCTGGTCTATTCCAACAATCAGGACGGCAGCCTGGACATCGAAGTTCAGGGCGGTAATGGCGGCGGCGAACCTTTCGTCAGCCGTCTGCGCTCGCCACAGCGCACCGACACCTGGTTTCATCGCGATGGCGAGTTCTCTCTGCGGGTCGAGGCCGAGGAGACTCGCTGGCGGATCGATCTCTATCATCTGGCGGAAGACGATGGTCATGACCGATGACATAATCAGCGAGCCGCCGGTCTGGCCGGTGGCGCTCTCGGTTGCCGGCAGCGACAGTGGCGGAGGCGCCGGAATCCAGGCCGACTTGAGAATCTTCGCCTTCTGCCGCGTCTTCGGCACGACCGCGATTACCGCCGCGACCGCACAGAATCCCGCCGGAGTAGGCGCGATCGAAGCCGTCTCTCCGACCGTGGTGGCCAGTCAAATGCGGGCGGTGTTCGAAGCTTTCACGGTCGGGGCGGTCAAGACCGGCATGCTGTTCAGTGTGGAAATCGTGCAGGCGGTGGTCGCGGAGCTGAGGAGTTCGCGGTCGCCTCTGGTGGTGGATCCGGTGATGGTGGCGACCAGTGGCGCCAGCCTGTTGCGAGAGGATGCGGTGGCGGCGGTGGCGGAAGGACTTTTGCCGATGGCCACGATCATAACCCCCAATCTGCCCGAGGCGGAAGTTCTGCTCGGACGGTCGCTGATCCGGAACGATACACAGTTGCGGGCGGCCGCGGCCGAGCTGCGCGACCGCTTCGGGACGGCGGTGGCGCTCAAGGGAGGGCATGACGGGGAGAGCGATGGCGCGGTCGATTATCTGTGCCTGGAAGACGGCTGCTGGCGTCTGCGGAGCCCGCGGATCGAGGCTCCGACAACGCATGGCACAGGCTGTTGTTTCAGCGCCGCTCTGGCCGCCGGGCTGGCGCGGCAATTGGATTTGCTCGAGGCGACGCGTCGGGCCAAGGCTCTGGTCTTCGGCTGCTTAAGATCATGCGTGAAGCTCGGGCCGGCGGCGGCCGGAATGGTCGTGCCGGAAACGCTGGAGATCGGCCAAGTCGAAGTCGCCAGGTGCGACTAGTCGCCGGCGGCCGGGGGATTGTTTCGCCGAACGGCCGGATGCTCAATTTGGGGGTTGTCGAGTCATCTGCTCATTGAGCCATAGAGTTGAAGTGTCAAGACAAGGGGCAGTCGAGATGAACGAGGTCAATGGTAGTCAGCCGGATCAGGCCGGGCAAAAGCCGCCACCGCCGCCGCCGTCTCCTCCGGCCAGGCCGGAGAAAGGCGGCAGGGCACGCTCCCGTTATGGCTGTTTCGCGACCGGCCTGATGGTGGTTGGGGCAATGGTTATACTGTCGTTTCTGCTGTTCTTCGGCTTGTTCCTTCTCGCCATTGCCTTTGGCTCGGGCGAAACCAAGGTTGCCACCAGGTTCTCATTCGCCGAGTCGGACGAGCTGACCGAGGAGACGGTGGTCGGAATTCCCGGGATCGACCAGAAGATCGCGGTGATCGAGGTGGCCGGACTGATCGCCTATGGATCGCGGCGGGGCGACGCCCACCTGCTGGCCGCTCAGATTCGACGGGCTTTGCGCGATCCGCAGGTGGTGGCGGTGGTTTTGGATATCGACAGTCCGGGGGGCGAGCTGACGGCGGTCGACGAACTCCACTATCTGTTGCGCGAGCTGCCGAGACGGGGCAAGCCTCTGGTTGCGGTTATGCGCTCGATGGCGGCCAGTGGCGGCTATTACCTGGCGCTGGCCTGCGATCATATCGTGGCCAGTCCGTTGACTATCACCGGCAGCGTCGGTGTGATCATACCCCGCTTTGAATACAGCCAGTTGCTGGATCGGGTCGGGATCGAGTACGCGCCCTATAAATCGGGGCAGATGAAGGATCTGCTCAGTGGCGGCGTCGAGCGCGAACCGGAGCAAAGGGAGCGGATCGATCAGCATTTGCAGACGATTGTCGACGAGGGGTTCATGCGTTTTGCCGAGGCCGTGGCCTGGAGCCGGAACGACTACGAAAGCGCGGCGGCGGTGATCGACGCCAGTTTCGGCGACGGCCGCATTCTCTCCGGCAGTCAGGCTTTGCAACTGGGCCTGATCGACGAGCTGGGGCACTTCGAAGACGCCATGGGGAAGGCTCGCCAACTGGCGCGGGTGGAGAAGGCCAATGTGGTGCGCTACCATCGGCCATGGCGCTGGCGCGATTTCAGGTTCATGGGCGGGGGCAAAGGCTTGGAGTTCAATCTGCTGAAGCTGGAGGCCGAACCTCTGTTCGGCAATGGCCTGACGGTCTACTATCTGGTTCCCGGCTGGCAGCCTTGATCTTGATTGACAGCCACGCCATGGAATCACGGCATCTTTTGCCGACACACCATTCAAACAAGGAAAATTGAAAATGGATTTTTTCGAAATTGTCGACCAGGCGGCATGCGCGGTCAACCTTCCTCTGCGCGATCGGGATGCGGTGTTGCGCGAGATCGCCCGTCGCGCCGCCGCCGTGCCCGCCTTGCGGAAGGTCGGCGAAGAGGAGGTGTATCGCCGACTGCTGGAACGCGAGGAACAGGGCAGCACCGGCTTTGGCGGAGGCATTGCGATTCCGCACGCGCGTTTCGAGGCGGCCGAGGATTTCGTGGTCTTCATTTTTACTACGGCCAGGGGAATCGACTATCAGGCGATGGACCGGAAAAAGGTGCAGGTCTTTTTCGTGATCCTCGGCCCCGAAGACAAGGTGCGCGAGCACTTGCAGATCCTGGCAGCGGTTTCCAATATCGTCACTCACAGCAATATCAGAAAAGAACTGCTGGCCGCCAATTCGGGCAAGGTGGCGCATGAGATTTTCTTGAGCAAGACGCGCGAGCAGGCCAGGCCGGAAGAGAAGGAAAAGCAGAAGCTGCTGTTCGTGGTGCTTTACGAGGATGCCTTCTTCTACGATATCCTCGAGTATTTTCTGCAGGAGGGGGTGGACGGAGCCACGATCATCGATTCCTCCGGCATGGGCCAGTATATTTCCAACATCCCACTGTTCGCCAGTTTCATCGGGTTCATGAACGAGCAGAAAAATCATAGCCGGACAATTATGGCGCCGGTTCCGGAAAGCCGGGTGAATGATCTGGTCGCGGGAGTCGAAAGGATTACCGGCGACCTCGACCGCAAACAGGGAGCCATGGTCATGGTGCTGGATCTGGCCTTCTGCAAGGGCACCATGAAAATGGTCTGA
>SLSR01000076.1 GCA_007130365.1 Lentisphaeria bacterium | reverse complement strand
TTCCTGGTAGCGATCTCTATACTGGCGCAAGGTTTCTTGCGATATGTATTTCTTGAGCATGGCCATATAGCCTGATTAATTCATGCGAATTCGGCCATGAGTCATTATATGTTTATATTCAGGATAGGTGTTTTCTGCCATTATTCTCTCCTGACACCTGACACCTGACACCTGACACCTGACACCAAGCTGTTACCCACAAAATCTAAGAAAAAACTATTGGCAACCCATTCGTTTTGAGAAAGAGCCTCAATTACTTTAGCATATATTGCGCAACCGTCTCGCGCTCTGGCTGATTCGCAGTGCGTCAGCCGGAGGTGCAAAGTGCCCACAGGCTAAATGCACGATCACGCTTCTCAGACCATGGTGCTTGTCTTTCTACAGGCGGGAGATCGCCCACAGCCAACTGCCGGCCAGCAGCAGGATAAACCCAGTCAGCATGGTCATTTGTCCGGGATCGCTGGCTTTGCGACGAGCGCACAGCCAGGCGGCCGGCGCCAGCAGCAGGCCGCAGAGAAAGCCGGCAAGATGGCCGAGCAGGTCGGTGTGGGGGGCCGACCCCAGCATGCCGAACAAGGCCAGGCCGGCGATCAGAGCCAGCCAGGCTTTGCGGCTGAACATCGGTCTGGCCGGGCAGGCTGAAAAGTCAAAGACATGTTGCAGAAAGCGCATTCCGGCCAGCAGGCCGACCAGGCCGAGAACGGCGGTCGAGGCGCCGATCGCGGATCGTGGATCCTCGCCCGCCATGGTGGCCATAAGATTGCCGCCCAGGCCGGTCAGCAGGCCAAGCAGCAGAGTGCCGCCAGCCCCGGCTTGCAGAGCCAGGGCGCAGCCGAGCAGGATGCCCCAAAGACTGTTCGAAACAACATGCGATCCGTCGGCATGCAGGGTCAGGGCGGTGGCCAGTCGCCAAAGCTGCCCCTGCTCGACGATTGACGAGCGGGCGGCGGCGCCGAGGCGGACAAAGGCCTCGTGCCGGTTCTGGATGATCAGCAGAGCGTGCCAGACCGGCAGTATCAGGCCGACCAGCACGACCGGCAGGCATTCGGTCAACGGCCGAGAAGCCGCGGCTGACGGCCGCCGTCGGCCGGGTTCACGGCCTGGGGGCGGCGGCGGCCAGTCGCAGTTGTCGGTTTCATAGGCCGCCAGCTCGGCGGTGGCCGCGTCAATGCGGTCTGTCGGCACCAGAATTTGAACGCGGCCGGTTTCTTCGTGGTCGCGCAGACGACAGGGGATGGCGGCAGCCCGCAGAGCGGCGGCCCATTTCCGCGCCTTGACCGGATCGGGCGGCGACAGGATGAAGAAGCGGCGACGTTTCGGAATCATGCCGCGAGAGACCGGCATTGGCATTGGCATTGGCTTCGGCATCTAGCCGTTCTCGGTTGCGGTTTTTTTGGGGGGGCTGGACATAGGCCAGGCGAGTCCAGATGGCGATTCAAGCTGGCTGCTCCGCCGCAGCATGGTTGGCCGGGGAGTGCGACTTCCCGGCATGTCACGCCGTACCCCGAAGGGCGAAGGCGGAATCAACTATCCTTTCGCCCCGGCAGCAGTCGGGGAACTCAGGGGTCAAAGCGAAGGGACATCCAACATGAACCGTCAATCTACCGTTTCCGCTCCGAAAGTCAACCTCATCTGTCCGAGTTCGATTGCAACTGAAATTTGAATTGTACCGGGGCGCCGCCCCGAGAACCACGCCCCAACGGGGTGCTCCAACCCAGGAGCCTGGGGTCAAGCGAAGCGCGACCCCCACAGCCTCGTCGTTGGCCGGAGATGAGCATGGAATGGACGGGCTGGAAGCCCGGCCTCAACGTAGCCCAGGGCAAGCGGAGCGCCGCCCTGGGTTGGGAGGATGATGGATTGAAGCCTGAAGGGCTTCCTCAACGTCCAGCACCGGGCACGGATTGAGACGCCCCTACAGGGCACAATCAATGGATCGATCAGACCCCGGGCGTCGCCCGGGGCTACGGTGAGGCCGCCCCGCTGGGGCTGCGAACAGACAACGGTTGCGGGCGCGGGAGGCGGTCGCGATGATCGCCCGCGAAATCGGCGCCGAAGCATGCAGGTTTTGGCGCGGGCTTCCAGCCCGCTAAATTTTATTTTCCGGTTGCCCCAGGTACGCATTGAACACAATCAGCGGCGGGCTGGAAGTCCGCACCAAAAAATAGGTTCTTTCTCACTTTGAGTGGGTAGCTTGTTTCAATTCACATTCAGAAATGACGCATTGCTCGTGACAGAATTCAGGTTTCAGGTTTCGGGTAGCGATCTCTATACTGGCGCAAGGTTTCTTGCGATATGTATTTCTTGAGCATCAACCCCGTGGCGAGACATTCCCGTCGTCGCGGCAAACTTGGCGGCTGAATTAATCGGGCTATATTCAGAAGCGGCAAACACTAAATTTTTTGGGGTCGTGAAATGACGGAACAAGAATTGGCAAAACGGATTGAGCGAATCTTTGTCGAGGAATTCGAGATTGCGGCCGACAGGCTGCGTCCCGAGGCGCATATTTTCGGCGACCTCGGCCTCGACAGTCTGGATGTGGTCGATCTGATTGTGGCCTTGCAGAAGGAGTTCAAGGTGCAGGTGCGCGACGACGAGCGGGTGCGGGAGATCAGAACTCTGCAGGATCTGCACGACTATCTTGAGACATTAAAGCGGGAGCAGGGCGGGTAGCCTGAACTATGCGAACGCTTGCGACGATCATTCAGAACCTTTGGTTCTGGCCTTTGTTTGTGTTTGCGTCCGGCGTCTACATTGGGCTGGTCGGCTTGTTCATGCTGGCGGTCTGTCCGTTTGAGAGCAAACGGCGGATGGAGCGTCGGCTGCGGCGGGCGATCAGCGGCTACGGCAGGCTGATCGTGGGATGCGCCTGGCCCTTTGTCCGGGTCGAGTATCGTGATTTGGCGGTCGGGGACACGGACAATCCGGTGATTTTCATCTGCAACCATCGTTCGCTGATCGACGCCTTTATGCTGGCCTATCTCCCGATCGAGGGCGTGCAGATCACCAAGGCCTGGCCAATCCGTCTGCCGGTGCTGGGAGGGCTGGCGCGACTGGCCGGCTATATGAGCGTGACGGATCTGGAGCTGGACGAGCTTTTCCGGCGGGCCGGCAGTTTGCTCGATCAGAAGGTATGTCTCGGAGCCTTTCCCGAGGGAACGCGCTCGGACGGTCGTGAAATGGGACAGTTCGGGAGTGCGATTTTCCGTCTGGCAAAAGAGCGGCGGGCGACTCTGGTGCCGTTTGCGATCAGCGGCAGCGAGCGGGTCGCGGTTCGGGGGTCGTGGTGGCTGCGCCCCGGTTCGATCAGGGTCGACAAACTGCCGGCGCTGCGCTGGGTAGACTATCGCGATTTGAGCGTGTTCAAGCTGAAGAATCGGGTGCGCGAGATGCTGATCAGCCACTTGCAGGATGTGGAAGGCCAATGAATTTCAGGCAATACGCGGGAATCGAGTTCGAGTCGGCGGCGCGGATGCGCGCGGTCCAGGACGAACTGCTGCGCCGCCATGTGGTTTACGCGGCGCGTCGTTCGCCCTATTATCGCGCCTGGTTCGCCAACTCCGGGCTGCGGCCGGAGCAGGTGGGCCTGGATGATCTTTCAGCTCTGCCCTTGACCGGCAAAGCCGAGCTGGCCGAGCACAACCGCGACTTGCAGGCGGTGCCCGAGCGCAAGGTGGTAGATGTGGTCTTTTCCTCGGGAACCAGCGGGGTTCCGACCCGTGTAGTCTATAGCGAGCGCGACTTGCGGCGGCTGGCCTACAACGAGCATCAATCGTTCGCGGCGGCCGGAGTGGGGGCGGACGACCAGGTTCTGCTGACCTGCACGATGGATCGCTGCTTTGTCGCCGGACTGGCCTATTTCCTCGGCATTCGCAGCCTGGGGGCGGCCGCCATACGAAATGGCCACGGCACTCTGGCCGGGCATGGCGAGATTGTCGGGCGGCTGGCTCCCGAGGTGGTGGTTGGGGTGCCGTCGTTTCTGGTCAAGCTCGGTCTCTATCTGCGGGCGCAGGCCAAAGGCCGGGGTGGCCGTCTGGCCCGCGCCTTGATTTGTATCGGCGAACCGGTGCGCGATCGCCGTCTGCAGGCGCTGCCGGTGGCCGAACGGCTGGTCGAACTGTGGGGGGCAGCAATCCATTCCACCTATGCCTCGACCGAGATTGTCACCACCTTCTGCGAATGCACGCAGGGTTGCGGCGGGCATTTGCATCCCGAGCTGGCGGTGGTGGAAGTGGTCGACCGGGCCGGCCGGCCGTTGGCGGCGGGGGAGGTTGGCGAGGTGGTGGTGACCCCGCTCGGGGTCGAGGCCATGCCGCTGTTGCGCTTCCGCACCGGCGACTTGAGCTTTCTGATCGACGAGCCCTGTGGCTGCGGCCGCAACTCGGTACGGCTCGGGCCGATTCTGGGACGCTGCAATCAAATGCTTAAAATCAACGGGACCACGCTCTATCCGCAGGCCATAGCCCGGGCTCTGGATGCTGTCCCGGGGGTGGTCGACCACTATATTGTAGTGCGCTCGCGAGAGGCATTGTCGGACCGGGCCACCGTGCATGTGGCGGTCGAGGACGCGGCCTGCGACGCGGCCATGATCGAAGAGCAACTGCAAGCGCGCCTGCGGGTCAAACCCGATGTAGTCCTGGAAACCCCGGAAGAGGTGCGCGAACGCGTGTTCTGCCGAGAATACCGAAAACCCATGCGTTTTTTTGATCTGAGAGAAAAGTCATGAGCTTCAACTGTCCCAATCCGATCGACGGCTTCGGCTTCTCCCCGGAGCGCATCGAGGAGGCGGTCGCCCGACGCGGTCTGCTTTCGATGGAGATAGAGTTTTCAAGGGTCTGCAATTTTCGCTGCCCCTACTGCTACAACCCGAATGCCTCGGCCGAGGCCGGGGAGCCGATGACTTCGCCGGAGATCGATTCGGCTTTGCTGCAGGCGCGCGATCTGGGCGCCGAAAAGATCATCGTGCTGGGCGGCGAACCGATGATCTATCCGCTGATTCGCAACAAGATCGAGTTCATCCGCCGGCATGGAATGGCGGTGGAGATGTTCACCAACGGCAGTTGCATGACCGAGGGCAACGCCCGCTTCATGTTCGAGCACGAAGTGGCGGTGGTCTTGAAAATCAACAGCTTCAAGGCTGACTTGCAGAACCGAATGACCGGGCGCAAGGACGCCTACGACATTATCTGGTCGGCTTTCGAGAACTTGAAGAAGGCCGGCTACCCCGCACCCGGGCGAAGGCTGGCGGTGTCGACCGTGATCACGCGAGGCAACCTGGCGGAAATGCCCGGGCTGTGGCGCTGGCTGCGCGGCCAGGGGGTGGAGCCGTATTTCGAGATGATCACTCCGCAGGGCG
>SLSR01000060.1 GCA_007130365.1 Lentisphaeria bacterium | reverse complement strand
TGTTTATATTCAACATGATAGAATATTTGTTGTGAAAAGTCATATTGATGCAAAATTCATGGCCGAATTTCGCACCCTTCGGGCGAAGCCATTGTGGCGCATCTGTTTTGTTGGAAGGCATTTGCGGTATGCCTATACAGCGTCATGCCTTCCGCCGCACATCTGCACCACACTGGCTTCGTGAATTATTCAGGATAGGTGCTTTCTGGCATTATTCTCTCCTGACACCTGACACCTGAAACCAAGCTGTTACCCACAAAATCTAAGAAAAAACTATTGGCAACCCATTCGTTTTGAGAAAGAGCCACAAAGACACTCGACGAGGCGCAACCGATCACGCACCAGAGATCGGGGGATTTGAGATTTGCCGTTGCAATATGGCTGATCAGCGAGTTTTTTCCACGTCGGTTCGAGAAGTTGCCGTGCGGATGGATGAGTCCGGTCAGATCACAAAATCGTGGGTCTGCTCAAGGTTGACCTCGATTTCGCGCAGGTCTTCCAGGGTCATGGAAGAAAGGGTGTTGCGCAGGGTTTTGTCGACCTTTTCCCAGACCACCCGAGCCGCGCAGGTAGTGGCTTTTTTACACTTGTCATCTTCCAGGCAGTCGATGATCGAGAGTTTGCCGTCCAGCGCCTCGACAATGTCGAGAATGGTCAGCTCCCGCGGTTTGACCGCCATCTGGTAGCCGCCGCGGCGGCCGCGAAAGCTGCGGATCAGGCCGTTGGTGCGCAGGGGAATCAGCAGTTGGTCAATGTATGGTTCTGAAATTCCCTGCTTTTCGGCGATCTTGCGGGCCATCAGCGGGGTTTTCTCGCCTTCCACGGCGATTTGCAGGATGGCGCGCAGTCCATAGCGTATTTTGGTTGAGAGCTTCATGGTTTATGATTCCCGTCTTGCTGAATTTGATTTTTAACTTAATTCTGATTAACTTTATAACTATTTTTGCGCATGTCAAGCGGGATGGGCGGGATGCCAGTGTTTTCGCGGGGGACTTTGGACTGCGGCGGTAACCCCACCGTCAAGCCTTGCCCCGGCGGAGTGAAAATGCGCTCTTCACGGGAATCTGTATAATGATGTTGAAGTCCGCGACATCGAAGCGCTCAAGTCCGCCTGCCGCGAACTCGGCCTGACCGTCGAGCAAAACGCCCAGGCGCGGGGCTGTTGCAGGAACACTATCCAGGGCGATCATCGCCGGAGCTTTGCTTCACGGATTCTCGGCGGATGTGCCAGGCGAGTTTCCGACGACTGGGTTGAGCGTTTCGGTTATCCGGTTCTGCTGCTCGAAACCTTTGTGGATCCGGCGCACTATCGGGGCACATCCTATAAAGCTTCAGGGTGGACCGCGGTGGGCCGGACACGCGGTTTCCGCCGGGACAGCCGTCAGTTCTACTGCCGGGACAGCACCCCGAAAGACATCTGGGTGCGCCCTTTAAGAAAAGACGCGAAAGAGCTTCTGAAAGCACCGGAACTGCCGGAGGAACTGGCTGAATTCGAAACTCCGCTGTCAGCAAAACGAGCGGCCGCCCGGCTCGGAGCGGCAGAGCTGGGTTCCCTGTTTCGGGCTCTGCAGGAACTTCAGGACCCTCGGCAAACCCAGGGGCGGCGATATCCCCTGAGCTGCTGTCTGGCGATAATTACCTGTGGCACCCTGGCCGGCTGCAGCGGTGTTCGCGAGTGTGCCGAAATGGCAGCCGGTCTGACTCAGCCACAGCTTCGGTCCCTCCGTTCCTGGCGCAACCGGAAAACCGGCAGATATGAAGCGCCGGGCGCCACCACCCTGTGGCGAGTGGCCGAAGCGGTGAATCCTGGCCTGTTTGAAAAGACTGTCCTGCAGTGGTTCCGTGCGGAAGGCCGGAACCCCGAAGCGATCGCTCTGGACGGCAAGGTGCTGAAAGCCACCTTGCACAACGAGGACGGGGGCTCATGCGTTGTCAGCGCCATGTCTCATCAAAGCCCCCCCCTTTTTTCGATCAGGTCTTCACTGATTCGAAAGGGAAAGAAATCGAGGCAACGCAAAAACTGATCGGCAGAATGCCCGAAATGTCCGACTGTGTACTGACATTCGATGCACTGCATACAGTAGGCGGAACATTCG
The DNA here is from genome assembly GCA_007130365.1 of Lentisphaeria bacterium. Classification (GTDB taxonomy): domain Bacteria; phylum Verrucomicrobiota; class Lentisphaeria; order Oligosphaerales; family PUNB01; genus SLSR01. Next base: position 3,279 of record SLSR01000060.1, on the reverse strand, counting down.
AAAGCGTGATTGACAGGGGCGCGGACTTCCTTGTCTGCGTCAAGAACAACGCCTCCAGTTTGCGCAAAACCCTTGTCAAGCACCTGGACAGGAGACAGAAAACGGTTCTTCGGGCTGAAACTTTTGACTGCCTGCACGGCCGGCAGGAAAAGCGAAGCCTGGAGATGGCGCCCCTGCTTCCTGGTCAGACAGGCTGGCCGCACACGCACGTCGCCTGCCGGGTCACTCGTCGCCGCCGACAAATAAGAAGAGGAGAAGTCGTAGGAGAATCCGAGCTGCGGATTATCTACGTCGGCAGCTTCGCGGCCGATAAGTACAGTGCCGACACAGTTCTGAAAATGATTCGCGGGCATTGGGGCATCGAAAACGGCCTGCATCATCGCAAGGACCGAAGCATGGACGAAGACAGGTGTCGTTCCGCGGCGAAAAAAACCGGCCGGGTTATGTGCTGTCTTCGCTCCATCGCCGCCTTGGTTTTTGGACGCACCCGGGAATCCTTGCGCGTCGTGCAGAGACGTTTATCAAGCAAAACCCATCTCCTGATCAGCCTGTTCTCCTGTCGCAGCCTGGATGACTGGGAACGGAAAATTAAGCCGTACAAGCTGAAGTCGGCCGGCTGAAAACAGCATCTGAAAACGTAGAAAAACAGAAGGGACCAAGGCTCCCCGGGGTTACTCATGCCATGGAAAACGACAAAACAGTAATCGGGAGAAAAATCAAAACCGGGAGTCAGTAATAACTGTTAATCAAAGCTATTTTTAGACAAAAATCGGCAAAGATAAAAACCGCAAAAACTAGAATGAAACAGCCCTGTACCCGAATTGGGCTCCTCGTTACATTTCTTCACAACTTGAAATCTGGCTCGCCGCGCTCTGCAATGGGGGTCTTGATCGTCTTTTGAATATGCTCGCGCAGGATGCGGATTTTTACCAGGAAGTCGTCAATGTCAGTTTCTTCAAGAAGATTCCAACAGGCGATGTATGTATTTTCGTGACATAATGGACCGGAGACTAAATTTGAATTTGCAAAATTTAGAAGCAAGTTTTTTCACTCAAGCTTCACCGCAACTATGCTTACCATACCCAGCAACTACGCAAAATGAATATCCCATATTAATATATCCTAGAACAGCAAAGATGCCCCCCCTGCGCGAAGCGGGGCTGGCGCCCGCAGAAGGGCGCTGAACGGTCGGAACTGCAACCTGCACTCGCCCGGACTCAGAGACCGTCCGAGTCGATCAGAACCCTGCCGTGGCCGTTAGTCTCCAGCCACCAGTAAGTGAAGTGTTTGGAGAGCCAACTGGCGGCGCGCTCTGCCGCCAAATCCTGTATGGTCGAGCTGTATATATATGACCGGTATTCCAAACTTCGCCTCGATGGCATCCAGGGTACCGCAAACAACGTTCGGATGAACCTCGGAGGGAATCGCGAATTGTTCGAAACCTCCCTTGATATCCTCAAAGGTTGCTTCAACCAGAATGGCCTTCCAGCGGAAAGTTGAAAGTCGCGCACAGGCCGCCAGGAATCGCTGCCGGTAGCTTACCGAGCAGGCAACCAGATCAGGCAGACTTTTTCTCTCCAGTGCCAGCAGGTTTTCCATACCTTCCGCGGAGTAGTCGCCAGTCTTCAAGGTTGCCCGCCGCTCACCGCCAATCCAATTGGGATGATTGGCGTGCAGGGGCAGGGGCATCCGCTCCCGCGTATCGACCAGAACGACAGGTTTGGGAACACATTCACTCCGGATAATGCTGTGCCCGTCGCGGACTACCCGCAAGCGCTGTCTTCCCGGGCATAAAAAGATACGGTTCGTCAAGCTCATACGCCTGCCGCCTCAATAAAGTTGGATATCATCAGAACACCTTGAATCCTGAACAGGGCGATCCCTGGGCTTATTCAGCGAACGCCACCACCGAGTGGCGGTGTCGAACAGCAGTTCGGGGGTACGCCGGATAGACTCGTCCAGCGAAATGCCGGGTGACTGAAGCTGCCAAAAACTGTGGATGCCGAGTTGCCTGCAAGCCTCCGGAGCAACCCGCACCTGGCCGGCAAAAACGACCACTGGCACACCGGCATCACGCGCCGCTTCCGCCACGCCGCAAACCACCTTGCCATCGAGCGACTGCTGGTCGAACGAACCTTCGCCGGCAATACACCAGTCAGCTCCTTCCAATGCCTGTCGCAAACCGGATGCCGCAATGATGGTCTCTATCCCCGGCGCCAGTTCCGCTCCGAAGAAAGCGCTCGCCCCCGCGCCGAGGCCGCCTGCCGCGCCACCGCCGGCAAGTCCAAGCACATCCTTTCCGAGATCGGCCTTGATTCGCATCGCCAGGTTGGCCAGGCCCGCTTCGAGCCGGGCCACCATCTGCGGTGTCGCACCTTTCTGCGGACCGAAGACAACCGCCGCGCCACGCTGTCCGCACAGCGGATTGGTCACATCGCACAACACAGTCACCGGCGGCATCTCCCCCGGGTCAGGGCGCACAATACGGGCAATCTCGCCCAGGTTGCCGCCCCTCGGTTCGACTGCATTACCGGCGGCATCCAGGAAACGCCAGCCCAGCGCGACCGCAGCGCCAATACCACCGTCCACCGTGGCACTGCCGCCAATGGTTAAAAGAATGCGCTGCGCACCATGTTCAATCGCCGCCCGGATCAGCTCGCCTGTGCCATAAGTGCTGGTCTGGAGAGGATTCCGCTCGTGCTCGGCAAGCAGCGGCAGCCCGCTGGCCGCCGCCATTTCGATCACCGCCGTGCGGTCGTCGGGAAACCAGGCCCACGCCGCCGCCACAACCTGGCCGGGCAACGGCCCCTGGACATCCGCGGCGAGCCATTGCCCGTCCAACCGCGCTGCCATTAAGGCCGCCGCCGTCCCCTCCCCGCCGTCGGCCATTGGTTTTCGCACAATCTCCACGGCAATTGCAGGCGAACGCAATCCCGCTTCAACAGCCCGGCAGACCAGGTCGGCGGACAGCGCGCCCTTAAAAGAATCCAGCGCCACCACTATCTTCATACTTTCCGCCTTCCAAGAATTCTGCCTAATAATAAATAATTATGGTTCTTTCTCAGTTTGAGTGGGTAGCTTGTTTCAATTCACATTCAGAAATGATGCATTGCTCGTGGCAGAGTTCGGGTTTCAGGTTTCGGGTTTCGGATTTCAGGTTTCGGGTTTCGGGTTTCGGGTTTCAGGCCATCCAGAGGGGCACAGCGCACGTTCTGATCCGTACGCGACGTGGTCTTCCTCTACATGCCAACGCCGGTCGCTGACCGGAATTTTCTTTTC
>SLSR01000033.1 GCA_007130365.1 Lentisphaeria bacterium | reverse complement strand
CGACATCCAGCTTGCCCCCAGTCATCACGATGAATTGAGCAACCGTCCGAATCTATATAGAAAGGCTGCCCGCCCATGGCAAAACATGGCGGAAAAAGAGATCAAAGAAGCTATTGCTTGCTATTATGCGTCCATAACCGAAATAGACACTCTTTTTGGCAGATTAATCGAGCAATTGGGCGATGAGATTGACAACACCATCATAATCCTGACAAGCGATCATGGTGAAGCCCTGGGAGCCCATGGCGTGTTTTGCAAAAACATCGGAGCCTATGAAGAAATCTACAACATTCCGCTTATAATGCATGTCCCGGACAAACTCCAAGGCTTCACCTCTACTGCCAAAGTCGGTTCACACGACCTTTGCCCTACCCTGCTTGATCTGACCTCATCGGAGCCAATATCCAATCCGGACTCCCAGTCCTTCGCCCCGATCTTTGATGATTTGGCAAATGAGAAAAAATACCGAACAGGGTACGCCGAATATGAGGGGACAAGAGTGCAATTCACCCAGCGGGTGGCATGGATGGATGAATGGAAGTATGTATTTAACGGTTTCGACTTCGATGAACTTTACAACTTGCAGGATGACCCTTATGAGATGAATAATCGCATCGACGATCCATCCTGCGGAGAGCAACTAAAAAAAATGGTCGCCTTTATGTGGAAAAAAATCGAGGAGACCGGTGATCGTACACTATACAATACAAACTATCCGATCCTGCGGCTGGCTCCTTACGGACCCAATATGAGTCCAGCCTAAAAACTGTAGCGGTACCGGAATGATGAATTTTTCACAAGCATTCCATGGGATGTGTTGCCGCACTTTGTCCAAACTGCCTTCTTAAAACCAAGCAAGAACTCGACGAGGTGCGAGGCCAAGGATCGAACCGCAAGTCCAATAACCACAAAAAGGGATTATCACATGCCTCAACCCATCACTCTCCATGTTTCCCCGTCTGGCAACGACCGGGCGGCCGCCACCAGCGCCACCTGCCCGCTGGCCACACCCGCCGCCGCCTTGCACCGGGTTCGCAAGCTGCGCGCCCGCCAGCCCGGCACTCCGGTCACGGTCGAGTTCCAGCCTGGTTTGTATCAACTGACTGAAACTTTGCGCTTCACGCCGGACGACCTCGGCACCGCCGCCGCCCCCATCGTCTGGCGGTCTTCCCAGCCCGGAGCCGCAACCCTGACCGGATGCGTTGCCCTGAACGGGTTTCAGGATCAGGGCGAAGGCCTGTACAAGCTCGATCTGGCCACGGCAGGCCAGAGCGGATTGCAGTTCAACCAGCTTTTCTGCGATGGCCAGCGATTGACCCTGGCCCGCTGGCCCAAGCGCGATCCGGCCAATCCCGTGGTCGGCGGCTGGCTCTTCCGAGAGGGCGACCCCGGCAATATATACCTCGGCGACATGGGGGAGAAAGACCGCTTTTGCTGTCGCGACCCGCGCCTCGCAACCTGGTCGAAGATCGACGAAGTCGAGCTGTTCATCTTCCCCCGCTATGGCTGGAAGAACGACATTGTGCGCCTGCAAAGCTACGATCCCGCCAGCGGCGAGGTGCGCCTGGCCGAACCATGCACCTATGAAATCTATCCCAACGACCGCTTTTACTTCCGCAACATTCGCGAGGAATGCACCGAGCCCGGCGAATGGTACCTGGACCGGGAACACGACTGCTTATGGCTGCGCCCGCCAGGCGGAACCATCGATGATGCAACAGTTCTGGTTCCGACCCTGGACAGCATCATCGAAGTTCAAGGCAGGGGAGTGCCCCAAAGCCGCCACAGCCACCCATCCGACACGCCTCTGGGGTGGCTGCGCTTCGAAGGCTTCGTGATCGAAGGCTGCGACGGCGCCGCCGCCGAAATCGCCGATGCCAACCATATTGAATTGAGCGCCTGCGAAATTCGCAATGCCGGGGTCGCCGGAGTCCGGGTGCGCGGCGGCTATGCCTGCCGGATTGTCGGCTGCGATGTTCACGCGCTCGGCGGCGACGGAGTTTGCCTGGAAGGCGGGGTGATCGACACTCGCGGCACCCGCTATCTGGCGAGCAAGCACGAGGTCCACAACTGCCATATCCACCATGTCGGCATGGAGAACAAGCACAGTTCCTGCATCCAACTTCAGGGTTGCGGCAACGCCGCCCGCCGCAATCTGGCCCACGATTCTCCGCGCTACGGAATCAATTTCAAGGGTTGCGACCATCGCATCGAGGCCAACATAGTGCGCCATACCATGACCGAAACTGCCGATGGCGCCGCCATCCACGCCTGCCACCGCGATCATTCTTTGCGCGGCACCCGCATTCGCGCCAATCTCGTGCTCGACACCCTGGGGTTTGGCCGCAAATGGCAGACCGGCCGCTGGCGCAGCCCGCATTTCAGCTTCGGCATATACCTGGACGACTACACCAACGGCGTGGAGATCAGCCAAAATGTCGTGGTCAACTCCGACCGAGCCTGCGTGTTCATTCACGACGGACGCGACAACACAGTCGAGAACAACCTGCTGGCTCATGCCCGCGATGAGCTTTACGCCTTGCGGCGCCAGAACTGGTGGCGGGAGTTCGGCTTCACCGGCACGCATCAGGAGGGCAGCCAGAACAATATTTTCCGCCGCAATCTCTGCATCATGCGGCCGGAGGCCACGGCGGTGTTCTCCTTCATGCCGACAGCGTATGAGCACGCCTGGCCGGGCAAGCTGGGAGCAAAACCCCTGCCGGGAGACGGCCTGACCAGAATACCCAAGGCCATCGAGTTTCAAGGCTCCCCCCTGCGCCAGATCATTCATGCGAAGGACGAAATCGACCTGGCCAACCTGTTTGGCGGCTGGAACTCGGAAGGGTTGCGCGAACACCTTCGCATCGCCTATGCCTATCGCATGCTGGAAAGCGAGGTCGAGCAGACGGCTCGCATGACCATGGCTATTGAAAAGGGCGGCATGGTCTGGCTGAACGGCAAGAAAATTTTCGACAACGCCGCCACTGGCTCCAGTGAATTCAACGCGGCCAACAACGTGGTGCTGGAGCTGCCTCTGCGTCCAGGCCAGAATCTTCTGGCCGTGCGCTGCACCTCCGGCTTTGTCCGCTGGCGCATCGTGCCCGGCTGGCCGGCCGGACCCCACCCGGTGGCCTGGGCCGGCCCCTGGCAGGTGTTCGGCGTCATCCACAGTCTCCGCCTCGGCCCCAACCAGGACAAGCCGGAGATGCCCGCCATAGGCGAATTCCTGGCCACCAACCACCTGGAAGACAACCTTGTCCATTGCCCCGGCGGCTCTCCCGCCATTCAGTACAATGGCGAGACCAGACCCTATGGCGACCTAGTGCAAGCCGGACACGGTGCCAGCACCGTGTTTGCCGATCCCCTGGTTCGCGATCTGGCCAACGGCGACTTCAGTCTTTCGACGGACAGCCCCGCCCACAGTCTCGGCTTCGTGCCGCTGCCCCTGGACCGGATCGGCCCCTACGACAGTCCGCAACGCTGCCGCTGGCCACTGGCCGAAGCGCCCGGCGTGCGCGAGCATCCAACCGTCATCCCCGAGTCCATGCAGCCGCAGCGCCTGGGAAGAATGGAGCCTTGATTGCTGAGAAAAATTCAAGCCGTGCCAATGGTAAGTGGTTTGCCGCACCGGCTAAGCGGATCGGGTAAAGGTATTGGGGGCGTGAAACGTAAAACCCGTCAACCGTTCGCGTCGACCCGGAGTCACGAAGACACGAAGTCATGAAGTCAAAATTGCCACTGCGGCGGATGCTTTTGTCCGTTTGCGCCAGCCAGTCGTGGCCGTAATCCGTAATCGTCGCCTGTAATCGTCAACCGACAAGACATCTGCACCTTTCGCTGACGGCTTACCTGGAAAACAAGCAGCCACGAAGTCAGCCCGAACATGTGGTGCTATATTATTATTTTTACACGGGAGACAGCGCATGGAAAGGCAAGAGCGATATTCTGAAAACTCCGGCAGCGGTTTCACCCGGACAGCAGGGGAACAGCCGCCGCACGTACTGTTTCTGATGTCGGACGAACATCGGGCCGATGTCGCCGGGTTCGCCGGCAACCCGATTGTCCGAACCCCTTTTCTCGACTGGCTGGCGAGTACCGGCGTGGTCTTCGACAACGCCTACACCCCCAGCCCGATCTGCGTGCCGGCCCGCCAGGCCATGGCGGCCGGACAATACTGCCATACCTGCGACTGCCGCCGCTACGGCGAGGACTTGCCCCCTTCCTCCACGACCTTCGCCCGGCAGTTCAGCCGCTATGGCTATCAAACCACCGCCTGCGGCAAGTTGCACCACATGGGGGCGGATCAGATGCAGGGCTGGATGCGCCGGGTCGGCATGGACCACATGCTGACTCCAGACGCCGTCGACAACAAGTGCGAGGAAGCGTGGAGCCGCCATGCCCGGCATCAGGAGCCAGACCATTGGAACAGCGGCGGCAAATGGTCCGACGCCAAGGAAGTCCGCCGGGCCGGGGTTGGCCGGGGTCCGCACACCCATGCCTGGGACGAATACGCCGAAGTCGGAGCCAAGGCAATTATAGACGAGCATTTTCTCGATCCACACTATGACAAAACCTCGCATGAACGACCGCTGTTTCTCTATCTCGGCTTCAACAACCCGCACTATCCCTATTTCGCCGACGAACAGCGGTTCGCCTACTACCTCAACCGCGTGCAGCCTTATCTCGAACAAACCCCGTTCGACCATCCCTGGCTGGGCCGGTCCGCTTTCGAAAAGGGGCCGGTCACGATCGGCCCCGAAGGGCGGATCGGCGAGCGCGACGCGCGCCGGGCCACCGCCGCCTACTACGCCAACATCGAAAAGATCGACAGTCAGTACGCCGCTGTCGTTGATCAACTTCGCCATGTCGGCCAGAACCTGGACGACTGGATCATCGTCTATTGCTCGGATCACGGCGAGATGCTCGGTCAGCACGCGATCTGGGAGAAACAGAAGTTTTTCGAGGCCAGCGTTCGGGTACCCCTGATCATCCGCTGGCCGCAGGGATTCGCCGGCGGCCGACACGTAAGGCAAAACGTCAATCTGATCGATTTGTTCGCCACTTTGTGCGAGCTGACCGGGATACCCGTGCCTGAAGGGCGCGACAGCCGCAGCCTGGCGCCACTGCTGCGCGGCCAAGATGAAGACTGGGAAGACGAAACCCTGAGTCACTTCGGAGACGATTTCCTGATGATCAAGCGCGGCTCGCTGAAATACCAGTCATACGGAACCGACCTGCCGGAAGTGCTCTTCGACCTGAGCACTGATCCGGGCGAGACCAGGAATTTGATCGATTCGCCGGAATACGCGGCAGAAGTGGCCGGGTTCCGACGAAAACGCGACCGTCTGGGATACGGATAAGTATAACCGTCTTTTTTTTGCTCTTTCTCAAAACGAATG
>SLSR01000188.1 GCA_007130365.1 Lentisphaeria bacterium | reverse complement strand
GCCAGCGTTTCGAGATTCTGCGCGAAGGCAAGCAGGAAGCCGAGGCCATGCGCTTCCTCAAGCTGGCGCTCGATTCCGGCGAGCTGCCGGACGACCTGGCCCGGCGCGTGGCGGAACTGCTGGACCGGCGTATCGGCGAAACCTCGTACGTCCCCGCCTACTTCTTCCATTTCAACAGCGTGGTGCTGCATGATCATCCCCAGGGCTGGCAGCGCCGCTCATGGCAGCTTTTTCAGGCGGCTGCTGAAGTGGCGCAAGCAATGGATCGATCAGACCCCGGGCGTCGCCCGGGGCTACGATGAGGCCGCCCCGTTGGGGCTGCGAGCCGGAAGAAACAAGGCGAACCTGCGGCTGGTGCTGACCCGGCGGACCGCGGGAGCAGAACAGCTTGGAAATCTCCTGGCACGCGCCGACCTTTGTGGCGGCGGCGGAGATTCTGCGACATCACCGCGGTGGTACCGATGCCTGGCGCGACGACATGATCCGGAGGTTTCTCGAAACCATTCGGTCGGCTTCTTTTTGGGGTAGACAAAATCTTCCCAACCAACCGATGCCCGAAGCGTTCGCGTTGATGGCGACAGACATCTATCTTGATGTCCGTGAGGTGTATGAGGCCGGCCTCCGGCAGTACAACCATATATTGCGGTTCACGATCAGTCCCGACGGCGAGATCCGCGAGATCCGGCGCACCGCGCCCAGCCCGACTGGCCCCACGCCCGCTTTGGGCTGGAAGCGGCGATGCAGGGCGCGGAGTTGGCCTACATTCAAGGAGACAATGTCTTTGAAACGAAATTCGACGACGATGAACGGCCAAGGTTGTTGCTCGGAATGGAGTGGATCGCCAGGGGCATGGTGACCGGTGAGGTTCATTCCGAAGGTCTGGGGCGAACGGTGGAATTCAACCACCGCTTGATCACCCAGCGGATCAAAGGATACGACATGGCGTTGGGCTAGCTAAATACGAGATACCCTGTGGCTTTGCGCAACAAACGATTGGGCCGCCCGATTTCTTCCAGGCGGTGAATGCGGCCGCCGCTTTTTCGTCGCTGCAGGATGCGCTTGACGGTTACGGGACCCAAGCCCGGCACCCGGAGCAGTTCCCGCTCTTCGGCGCGGTTGACATTAAGCGGGAAGTATTCGGGGTGGAGTCGAGCCCAATGCTCCTTGGGATCCGTGTCCACGGCCAGATTTCCGGTTGAATCGAAGGGGATTTCCTCTGGTTTGAAGCCGTATTTCCGAATCAGCCAATCACACTGATAAAGCCGGTGTTCCCGGTTCAACAGTCGGCCGGCTTCAGTCTGCTCTCCCGGCAGCCCCGGCTCCCCGACTCCTCGCTGGTAGGCACTGAAATATACCCGATGCAGGTTCAGCCTCTGATAGAGGCCGCCCATATATTTAACCAATTCCCGATCCGTTTCATCCGCTGCGCCAACCACGAACTGGGTAGTCTGTTTGACTCGGCTGAAACGAGTGCCGGGAGCGGTCAATCGGCTGATCAGGCGAAGGGGCTGAATCACGTCCCGAAGGTAGTCTTTGCGGAGGGATAGTCGTTTGAAATGCTTTTCCCCCGCGGTTTCAATATTCAAGGACACTGCGCTGGCCAGGGAAATCGCCTCCCGCAAAGCGGCTTCTGAAGCGCCGGGGATGAGTTTTAGATGAAGATAGCCGCGAAACTCCTTTTTCCTGCGTAAAATCCGAGCCACATCAATCAGTTTTTGCATGGTGCGATCCGGTGTCCCGACAACCCCGCTGCTCAAGAACAGTCCGAAGACCTGGCCGCGTTGAAGATAGCTCAGAAAGGCGTTGACCGTTTCCTCCGGGGTAAGCGAGCAGCGTCGGGCATTTCCCGCCGAGCGCAGTGGGCAATAGCGGCAGTCATTGACACACTCATTGCTGAGCAGGGTTTTAAACAACACGGAACGTCCGCCGTTCGGCAAGGTTACGGGGTAAATCCAGCCTTGATTTTCTTTGTCCCGGCGCCGCCGATCATGCTGATTGGTGCCGCAGGCGCAGGCCAGATCATACTGTCCATCGGCTGACAGAGTGGCCAGTTTGTTTTCCGTATCCATAGTTCAACCGCTCCAGCAGCCCGATTGTCTTTCCGCCTTCCGGCACTGCCAGCCAGCAGCAGTTTTTTCGCTTTCTCCTGCCCTCAGCATTCTGGCAATGGATATTTTCATGTCCATGATTGCCCCGGGCTTGCGATTGGCGACAGGATGGCGACCGTCGCCCTCGAAGCTCTGCGCTCGATGCGAGCCGAGGACGAGGAGATCGTGGCGATTGTCGAGAACGACGCCTGCGGCGTGGATGCTCTGCAATATGTCACCGTTCAGTTTCCGGCGCGGCAAGGTGTTCTGAGTTTACGAGCCCCAGCTGCCGCATGATCTCGCGAAAGTCGGCGGGAATCGGGGCGGTGTATTCGCGCAGGGCGCCGGTGCGCGGGTGCGGGAAAGACAGCCTCCATGCGTGCAGCATTTGGCGGGGCGGGTCTATGCCTTCGATCGATGGCCTGCCGCCATACACCCGGTCGCCGAGCACGGGATGGCGAAGGTGCGAGAAGTGGACGCGAATCTGGTGGGTTCGGCCGGTTTCGATGTCGACTTCGAGCAGGGTGGCTCCGCTGGCTGCGGCCAGAACCCGATAGCGGGTGGCGGCGGGCTTGCCGTTGTCCTGCACCACGGCCATTTTTTTCCGGTTGCGGGGATGCCGTCCGATCATGCCTTCGACCCGCCCGACGGTGGCGCCGAACTCTCCGACGACGATTGCCAGATAGGTTTTTTCCACTTTCCTTTGCTTGAACGAGGCCTTCAGTCGAGTCCAGGCCTCGGCGGTCTTGGCCACGACCAGGGCTCCCGAGGTTTCCTTGTCCAGGCGATGCACGATGCCGGGGCGCAAATCCTGGTCGGGCAGATCGCCGAACACCTCCTGGTCGTGATGGAGCAGACCATGCACCAGGGTTCCCTGGCGGTCGTTGCGGTTGGGGTGGACAACCAGGCCGGGGGGCTTGTCGAGCACGATGAGATCCTGGTCTTCGAACAGAATCTCGAAGGGAATCGCCTCCGGACGGAGTGAGGGCTCGAGGGTGCCTGGCGCGGGCCAGTCGATCTCGATGCTGGCGCCGGGGCGCAGGCGGAGGGCGGCGGCGGTTGACTGTCCGTCGAGTCGCACTCTTTGTTCGGCAATGCACTTTTGGATGAAGGCCCGCGATTTCTCCGGGTGCAGGCGGCTGAGAAACTTGTCGAGCCGCTCGCCTTCGGCCGTGGCCGGCGCGACCGCGATCTCGGTCGGGGGCGGCGATGCGGATTCCGAGGAAGTCGGCGGGTTCTGGATCATGCTTTTTTCTCGTATAGTTCGATGCGGGCTCTGGGCAGGCATTCGGGGAATTTCTCCTGCAGGAAGGCGAGCATTTTTTCGCGCATTTGCACGCGCAGATCCCAGGCGGTCGGTGAATCGGCGGCGCTGACCATGAGGCGAATTTCCACGGTTTTCTCGGTGGCGTTGGTCACCTGGACATTTTGCACCCGCCCATCCCACAGCGGATGGTCCTTCAGCAGTCTTTGCAGCTCCTGCCGCACTTCTTCGACCGGCAGTCGGTAGTCGGCATAGATGAAGACCGTGCCCAGGATTTCGGCGCTGGTGTGAGTCCAGTTCTGGAACGGGGTTTCGATGAAATAAGTGGTCGGCAGGACCAGCCGGCGCTGATCCCAGATGCGGACGACCACATAGGTCAGGTTGATTTCCTCGATTCTGCCCCATTCGTTTTCCACGATTACCACATCGTCGATGCGGATCGGCTGGGTGATGGCGATCTGGATGCCGGCCAGCACCGTGACCAGCACCTTCTGCGCGGCAAAGCCAATCACGATCCCGGCCACCCCGGCCGAGGCGATCAGGCTGATCCCGATCTGGCGGATCGGCTCGAAGGTCATCAGAATCAACGAGATGGCAACCAGGAGAACAAGGAAGACCGCAATGTTTGCCAATACTTTGAACTGGGTGTAGACCCGGCGAGCCTTCAGGTTGTCCGAGGTGTTCAGGTCGAACCGGCGCAACAGTCCATGCTTGAGCAAGGCCACGGTCTGAATCAGAATCCAACTGACGAAGACGATCAGCAGGATCGAGAACAAATGCTCGATTTCGTCGCGGGGATAGGATTCGAACTCGAAAAAGCGGGACGGCAGCGTGATCGAAATCAAAGCCATCAGCAGGACAAGGGGAAATGTCAGCTTGCGCCGAATTTTTTTCAGCAGCTCCGAATCGAAGCCGAAACGTCCTTTCTTGAGCTGGATGCGCAGAATCAGCAGGGGGATCAGCAGCGCCAGAAAAAGAATCAGGCTGATGCCCGCGTATTTTAGGAGACTTTCGGTTCCCGCCATGATAGAACTCCGGCCGCAATCTTTGTTGTCGTGGTTTCGCTTTCGACTTTTCGGCATTCGGCAGATGTCTTTGCGCCCGCGTTGCCGACCATACAAAATACCGCGGTCTCCGTGCGATGCAAGTTCGACGACTTTATCTGGTTCGCCCGAAAATTGGCCGCCGACTGTCGCGCGGTTTGCGAACTTCGCAGTAGGGCGAGAAATAACGGTTTGACAGGGTAAATTGGCGGGGCGACAATTTTTTCAACAGAGGCTGATTGAAGATGAACAGATCGACCAGTTCGGAGCAGCCTGCCAAGTCGATGGTCAGGCGCATTGGCGGCTATCTGCATCGCACGATTCCGGTGTTCGACGAGGCCGGCAAGATTATCCACTATACTTTGCAGCCTCTGATGGTCGAGTTTCGGCCGCGCGACCTGATGCAGGTGGTGGTGGGCGCTTCGATTCTGGCGGTGCCGGTCGCGTTTACCGAGGAGACCTGGGTGCTCGGTGACGAGTTGCCGCTGGTCAATATACTGGCGCTCAGCATGTTGTCGCTATTGTTCATTTCGCTCTTTGTGTATCTCAACTTTTACCGTTTCAACCTGAAGGGTAATGTTTTCGAATATTGCAAGCGAGTGGCCGGCATCTATTTCTTCTCGCTCCTGGTGGTCGGTCTGATTCTGACGATCATCCAGAAATGTCCATGGGGCGAGAACAGTCTGCTGGCACTCAAGCGGATATTGATCGTCGCCTTCCCGGCCTCGATGAGTGCGGCGGTCAGCGACTCCTTGAAGTAGGCAGAGGGAAGGCTTTTTTGGCTCTTTCTCAAAACGAATGGGTTGCCAATAGTTTTTTCTTAGATTTTGTGGGTAACACCTGAAACCCGAAACCTGAAACCTGAACTCTGCCACGAGCAATGCATCATTTCTGAATGTGAATAGAAACAAGCTACCCACTCAAAGTGAGAAAGAACCATTTTATGTTCTGACAGGGGGAGGAACCACGAAATACACGAAATACACGAAAGAAATATGGCAAGACGCCAGTTTTGGGGCGGGCTGGAAGCCCGGCGGCATCGTAGCCCAGGGCAAGCGGAGCGCCGCCCTG
>SLSR01000181.1 GCA_007130365.1 Lentisphaeria bacterium | reverse complement strand
TTGCTGGAAGTGCTCTTTCCCGGCTATACCGGGCGCCGCAAGTTCAACCGGGCCGGCCTGGAATTCGCCGTGGGCACCTTTGTCGATGAAATTTTCCATGCCCTGACCGTGCAGGTCGAACGGGCGCTGGCCTACGCCTGCCGCCTCGAATGCAAGAGTGGCCACGACTGCCTGGAGCGGGCGGAAAAGGTCGCCATCGAACTGTTGGGCGAACTGCCGAAACTCAGGGAGATCCTCAAGTCCGATGTGCAGGCCGCGCTTGACGGAGATCCGGCCGCCCGCTCGACCGACGAAGTGGTGGTCTCCTACCCCGGACTCAAGGCGATCGCCGTGCATCGGGTGGCGCACGAGCTATATCAGCGCGAAATTCCGATGATCCCCCGGATCATGGGCGAATTCGCCCATTCGACCACTGGCATCGACATCCATCCCGGCGCCACCATCGGCCACACCTGCTTTATCGACCACGGCACCGGCGTGGTGATCGGCGAAACCGCCGTGCTGGGCAATCGGGTGAAGATCTACCAGGGCGTCACCCTGGGCGCCCTGAGCTTTCCCAAGGACGAACGCGGCCAGTTGATCAAGGGCAGCAAGCGCCATCCCAACATCGAGGACAATGTCACCATCTACGCCAATGCCACCATCCTCGGCGACATCACCATCGGCCGCGACTCGGTGATCGGCGGCAACACCTGGATCACCAAATCGCTGCCGCCGCGGACCAAGGTCACGATCGCCGCCCCCGACATGACCATTGTCACCCGCGACGCCGACGGCCGCCGCCGCCGGATCAGCGAATAGCCTCGACCGCGACCTTGCGGCCGCTCTCGGCGCTCTCGATCGCGGCATGCACCATGGCCAGGCTCTTTATATTGTCCCGACAATCGGTCTGCGGCCTGCCCCCGTCCCGCACACAGTCGAGAAACTCGCGAATTATCGCGGCGTGTCCGTGCAGAGTCAAGCCCGTGTCCACCGGGCGGCTGAAGCCTTCGACCGGTGAAATCAGTCCCTCGCGACGACTTGGCCGTTCGCCCGCGATCCGGTCGCGCCCATCCCAAAGCACGGTTCCCCGGTCGCCGATCGCCCGCCACTCGCCTTCCCAGGAAGTGTTCATCCCCTCGGCGCACCAGCTGCCCTGGTAGCGGAAGACCATCCCGTCCGACATTTCAAAAATGGCCGCCGCCGAAGCACCATGCCGAAACCAGGAGCCGGCCGGGTTCCAGTCGTGGCAATACACACTCAACGGATCCTGCCCGGAAATATAGCGGGCCTGGTCGAAGGTGTGAATCGCCATGTCGAGAATCAAAACATGCTGCATGGCCTCGCGAAAACCGCCAAAATGTGCGCCGACATAAAAATCGCCGGTCAGCGTATGCAGCCGCCCGGCCAGCCCGTCGGCAATCGCCTGGCGAAAGGCGACAATATTGTCCATGTACCGGCGGTTCTGAATCACCGCGCAGATCCGGTCCGCCTGTTCGGCGGCGGCCACCATGCGGCGAGCCTGCGTCATCGAGGCCGCCATCGGCTTTTCGCCCAGAACATGGGCGCCGGCCGCCAGTGCCCCAAGCGTGACTTCGGCATGCGCCTCCGGCACCGTGCAGTCGAATACGACATCCGGCTTCTGACGCGCCAGCATGGTCGGCAGACTGTCCCCGACTTCGGCCTGCCAAAGCTCGAAATTGTCCCTGGCCTGCTCTGCATTCTCCGACTTGACATCGACCAGGCCGACGATCTCGACATCGTCGAACTGCCCGATCGGGGTTAGCCAGGCCTTGCTGATCGAACCGCAACCCACCAGCACCGCCCGCAGTTTTTCAGACATGAAGCATTCCCTTGCCTTGTTCATTGGCCGGTGTCCCCGGTTAAAACCGGAACCGACAATCCCGCAGGCGCTCCCTGACCTCGCCCAGCACTCGCTTCTCCTCGGCCAGGTCGGGCGCCACGAAAGTGGCGCTGAAGCGGACAAAGCCGCCGGCATCGTCCCAGGGCACGGTGCTGATCTGCTTCTCCGCGATCAGCCACTGGCTGAACTCCTCGCCGGAGGCGAAGTCGCGGCCGCCCTCGAGCCCCTTGGGAATCTCGACATAGAGATAGAACGAACCATCGGGCATCTTGGCGTCAAAGCCCAAGGTTGCCAAGGTCTCGACCAGGGCGCTCAACCGCCGGCTATACTTCTCCCCGATCGCCGGCGTGATCTCGGCCTGCTTGCCCAAAGCCCGAATCGCGGCCTTTTGAATCGCCCGGAACTGGCCGCTGTCGGCATTGTCCTTGACCGAGGCAAAGGCCTTGACCGCCGTCGCTTCGCCGCAAACCCAGCCCAGCCGCCAGCCGGTCATGTTGAAGCCCTTGGACATGCTGTGCAGCTCGACCGCAACCTCCCGCCCCCCGGGACGCGACAGAATGCTCAGGGGTTCGCCGGTGAAGTTCAGCGGCGCGTAGGCGGCGTCGGAAACAATCAGCACCCGGTGCTCCCGGGCGAAGGCAATCAGTTGGTCGAAAAACTCCGGGGAAGCCGACGCGCCGGTCGGGTTGTTGGGATAGTTGACATAGAGCAGCTTGGCCTTCTGCCGCTGCTCGGCACTCAAGTCCTGCAGTTGCGGCAGAAAGCCGTTCTGCTTGAGCAGCGGCAGGTTGACCACGTCGCCGCCGAAATACTTGGTCCAGGTGCCCATTACCGGATAGCCGGGCACGGTCAGGATCGAAAGGTCGCCGGGGTTGATGAAGGCCGCCGGCAGCAGAGCCAGCGCCGACTTGCTGCCGATCGAATGGCAGATCTCGACATCCGGATCCAGTTCCACTGCGTAAAGCTCCCGCATATAGTCGGCGGCCGCCTGCCGGAACTCGGGAATGCCGTTGTCGGCATAGGTCCGGTTCTCCCACAGCCCGGCTTCCCGCGCCAGGGTCTCGACCACCTCCGAGAAAGCCATGTCGTCCGGCTCGCCAACCCCCATGTCGATCAGCTCGACCCCCGGATGGGCGGCCTGCGCCTCGGCCTTGGCCCGCTTGATCTTCTCGAACTTATATACGGTGTTGTCCTGGCCAAAACGTTCGCCGCCGATACGCTCGGAGAACAATTGCTGCATCATCGATTCTCGCATGGCACACTCCTGTCTTTCTGTCTCTCTCTCTCTCTGTCTTCCTGCCCACGACCGTCCGCGCCTGTTTTGCTTTCAAGCGAGGTCTTACCCGGGGCTGCTTCCGGCAATTCACAACTCCCTGATTCAGAACTCGCGATTGCCAATGCAACATAGCTTGCCGAACCGCAAAAAACAACCCGCGCAGTCGAAAACTGCGCGGGTTGTTGTTTTAGACTTGGCTATCGATCACCTAGCCTGATTAGTCGGAACTAGGCCCATGCTTCCGGAGAAATCATATCTCCCAGCCGAGCCTGCGCTTCAAGCAGCCGTTGCCGCTGCGCCTCGAAGACTTCGAACACCTTCTGCGACGTACCTTCAATCTGGCGATGGAATTCCTCGACCCGATCCATCTTCTCCAGGTTTTCCTTGACCCGAATAGTGAACTGGGCGATGTAGTCCTCGCGGCTGTAGTCCTTGTTCAGGACATCCTTGAAGAGTTTCTTCAGATCCTCGTAGCAGGGGATGAAGCCGGTCGGCGTTTCGATCGCATCGACATCGCCGTTGACCCGCAACTCCATCCACTTGACCCAGACATGCTTGTCGCGCACGCCGTTGAGGAACTTGCCGTCGGCTCCGCGCAGGAAGTAGTTGGTGCCGAAAATCATCGGCTTGTCAGTCAACTTCTTGCCGAAATCAAGATTGTTCCGGACATATTTGCCGAGCGGAATAGCGACGAAATCCTGGATGCTCATCAGGTTGATTTCCGGCACGCCTTCCTTGCCGATCGTGGCGAAGGTGGTTTCGGTCTCGAGCGCCGCACCGTAGGCGACGATGCCGTGATCCCAATCGAAGCTCTGCTGGACTGGCACATACGCCTTTGCATCCCGGCCACCGTACATAATGACCTTGAGGGCGACACCATTAGGGTTGGTCAGTTCGGAATCGCAGTTGGACAGAGCCTCCAGCGCAACCGCGTAACGCCCGTTCTTGTGAGCACAGGCAATTTCATTGCCATTGGCATCTTTCATGCCTTCATGCCATTGGCCGACGAAATTCTCGCCGTCCTTGGGAATGTCCTCGCCCATGCCCAACCAGTAGGGGCGGCCGTCCTTGACCAGCACGTTGGAGAAGATCACTTCACCGGGCTTGGTCAGCACATCCCAGATCGCCGGATCGCCTTCTGCGCTGACGTTCTGAATGATACCGAAGATGCCGGATTCGGCATTGACGGCCATGCACTTGCCATCCAAGGCACGGAAATAGGCGATATCGTCGGCCATGATGGTTTCGCCCGGGAGCATGGCGGTCGAGGTCTTGCCGCAGGCGCTGGGGAAGGCGCCGGCCATGTAGGTCTTGCGACCGCCCGGGCCATGAACTCCGGAGATGAACATGTGCTCGGCCAGCCAGCCTTCGCGGTCGGCTTTGCGGATGGTCAGGCGCAACGCCAGCTTCTTGAGCCCGACAGTGTTGCCGGCATACTGCGTGTTGACGCTGTAGACCGTGTCGGTAGTGTAGTCGATGTAGATGCGCTTGTTGGGGACGTCAACGCTGGTCATCCGCTCGTCCACCTCGCCGCTCGAGTGCATGGTCGCGAAAAATTCGGCTTTTTTGCCCAAGCGCTTGAATTCCTCGTAGCCCAGGTTGTAAAGCAGATTGAGGGCATGCGAAACATAATAAGAGTCGGTACACTCAACACAAGGAATAGAGAAGTCCGAGCCTTTGGGACCCAGCGTCATGAACCGCACGATCATGGTGCGTCCGCGCATGGAACCCTTGAGCAGGCCGCGAACCTCGCTCAGACCCGCTTCCCGTTCGCATTGGTTCAGCGACTCGCTCAGCTTGTCGTCTTCGGGCACCAGATATCTGGTGACTTCGCGGTCGCGCCCCTGGTCTTCCGGGCCGTCGAAATGAATCGTATGGCCGGGAATATTCAGTTCGCGTTCTTCTCTCTGCTTGATCGCCATTTTGCGCGTATGCTCGACATCCGCGTCCGAGTCGGAGCTGATCCAGACGCTGTCGGGCTCGCACACAGAGATGGCGTCGCAGACAAAAGCGTGCAGCTTTCGATTGTCGATAGCCGTCAGCCTCTCGTAGCTTTCCTTGTCCAGTTTGGTTTGTAGAAGGTTGTTGTCGATGTTCATTGCCTGTTCCTTTCTTGCTTTTTGTTGTGTTTCCTTTGGGACATAATGCCGATAGTCAGCAAAACTCTTTATCTTCGCCATATTTCACAATGCTTTGCCGGTGAGCAACTGCAATGCCTGCAAATACTTCCCCCGGGTTTTCGCCACCACCCCGTCCGGCAACTGCGGCGCCGGCGGCTGCTTGTTGAAGCCGACCTCCTCGAGATAGTCCCGGACAAACTGCTTGTCCAGGCTCGGCGGATTGCCGCCCGGGGAATAGTCGGCG
>SLSR01000244.1 GCA_007130365.1 Lentisphaeria bacterium | reverse complement strand
CCGCGCACCGGGCGCCGCCGCCAGTTGACCACCTGGGAAAGGCACAATACGCAAGTCATCGTCATGCTTTCCGAGATCGCAATCGGACACACCGGGTTTGCCTGGGGAATGGTTGCCGAATAAAGCCTGAAAGATAAAGTTGTAATTCGCCGCTATCAACAATATATTATAGTGCCGTAGAATATCGCTGGTTTTCCCCGTACTTATGGATTGAAGCCTGGATTCGTCGGACAACTCGCGGATGCGGGCAAACAGCAATAAGCCCACAAAATTAAAGCAAGGAAAGGAATTGTCATGAAAAACTTCATCCCCCTGGTGCTGGCCGTGCTGCTTGGTCTGGCGGCGGTTTTGGCGGTGGCCCGTCTGCTCGGGGCGCGCCAGGTCGCGGCCGAGCGCACCGTCGCGGTCGTGGCGGCGGCGCGGGCCATTTCCGAAGGCGACGTAGTGGACGCCACCTATATCATGCGCAAGGAGATTCCGGAGGCGGCGGTGCCGGCTCAGGCCATCTACTGGTCGCGCGCCTCCATGGTGACCGGCCAGCAGGCGCGGCGCTCGATTGTCCAGGGCGACTATATCCTGCTGCCGGACGTCGGGCTTTCAACCAGCATGGGACACATTGTCGGCGAAGGCGAGTGGGCGGTCTCGCTCAGCGTTGACCAAAGCGGCATTTCGCGGATGCTGCAGCCGGGCGACGAAGTGGCGGTGATCGGCACCTTCAACCTGGCCACCCGCGTTCGCACCGCCGACTTGGCCGCGCCCGAGCGCGAAGTCCGCCAAGAGGCGACCATGGTGCTGTTTCCGCGGGTGCGCGTGCTCGACACCGGATTCCTGCAAGGCGGCGCCCAGGCGCGCGGCGGCAACAATATTATCCTGGCTCTGCCGCCCTCTCAGGCGCAAATCCTGATCGCGGCTCAGCGTCAGGGAGAGCTGACTGTGGCTCTCCGCCGACCGAACGACGAAAGCAATCTCAACCGCCTCGACGCCGGCAGGGTGGACGACGAAAGCTTCTCCGCCCTGTTCGAGAACCTGCAGACGGTCAAGGTGCCCAACGTGCCCGACGCCGTCGACAGAGCACGCTAAACCACATTCGCATGATATTGATCAGGATAGAAAAAGACAGAAACAAACCCAAGGAAGACAAGGAGTGGAATCATGAAAAACGGTATTGGCAAAAGAGGTTGGAAAGTCGCGAGCCTGATGCTCGGCGTTTGGCTGATGGCATTGTGCCCGGCGCAAGCCGTCGAGGCGGAGAGAGTGACGATCACGGTCGGCGCCATGCGCATTGTCGACCTGCCCTTCGAAATCAGCGGCTTCCGCATTACCGATCCGTCGGTGGTGCAGGGCGAGGCGGTAGGCCGGCAATTGCGCCTGATGGGGCTGAAGCAGGGAGCCAGCGACATCCAGGTGACCGGACCGGGCAACGCCTTCGTGCTCTACTCGGTATCGGTCGTCGAAAACGTCCAGGAGACTCTGGCCGCCATGCGGCGCGATCTTGATTCGGTGCCGGAGCTGGACTTGAGCGCCAGCCGCAATCTGGTGGTGATCCGGGGCGAGGTCAGCAACCTGGACAACTGGGAGCTACTGCACAAGGTGCTGCCCGCCTACGAAGGCCAGTACATGAACCTGGCCACCTTCCGGCCCGCCCCGGAAGTGATGATGGCCTTGAGCGACGCTCTGGAAAAGAGCGGCGTGCGGGTGACCATGGAAGACTCATCACCGCCGGTCGGAACCATTCTGCTGCGCTACTCCGGCAATGCCATCTTCGTCTCCGGCAAGGTCTATAGCGAGCGCGACATCGAGCGCGTGAAATCGGTGATCGCGGCTCAGGACTGGCTGGCCGTTTCCGGCACCGAGGGCGCCGGAAACCGGTTGCAGGCCGTGCTCAACCTGCAGGTCGAGCCGGTAATGATCGAAGTCGACGTGGTCTATGTCGGGCTCAGCGAAACCCAGAACGAACAGATCGGCGTCAACCTGGCCAATCAAGGCCTGATCGCGGTGGACACCGCTTCCGCCGCCTTCGCCGGCACCATCGGCCGCGGCCGCTCCTCCGGCTTCACCGGCGGCTATACGGTCAGCAGCGGCCTGCAGGGCGTGCTCGACTTCATGGCTTCGCATGGCGCCAGCCGCTTCCGCAACGCCGGCCATCTGACCTTCCGCAGCAACGACACGCCGACCTGGCGCGAGTTCCACAGCGGCGGCACCCTGAAAGTGCGTTTGTCCGGGGAAAGCGGCGGCACCGCCCGCCTGGAGGACATCGACTACGGCCTGATCATGCGGATCAAGGGCGGCCTGGTCGACGCCAACTCGGTCGAAATGGAAGTGCAACTGGAAATGAGCGCCCCCGAACTGATGTCCAGCGGCGACTACGACCTGAAGAGAAACCGCGTCAACACCTCGGTGGTC
The DNA here is from genome assembly GCA_007130365.1 of Lentisphaeria bacterium. Taxonomy (GTDB): domain Bacteria; phylum Verrucomicrobiota; class Lentisphaeria; order Oligosphaerales; family PUNB01; genus SLSR01. Next base: position 3,087 of record SLSR01000244.1, on the reverse strand, counting down.
TGCGAGCTTGACAAGACCATGGTCATGGGCGGCATGAAAGGCCTGGTCCAGAGCACGGCCGGCCCCTCGGGCGTGCCCTTCCTGCGCAGCGTCCCGGTAGTGCAATGGTTTTTCTCGGAAAGCGAAGACCGCCTGACCGACATGCAAGTGTTGATCCTGCTCAGCCCGCGGCTGGCCGGACAGACCACGGTCACCCTGCCGGTTTCGAGCGAAACCGCCGACACCGAAACGCGCGCCCTCGAGCCGATGCGGGAACAGCAGGAGAAAAGAGCAAGAAAACGGCGTTTCTTCTTCTTCTAAACAGACAGACGGGGAATTGCGAAACCGGCGAAGCAAAACCGCCGCAGGCCGAGGCAGACCCTCGGCCTGCCAGAGCCGGATTTCCCGATTCCCCGCAAAACGTGCAGACGGAAAGCTGGTTACAGCCAATGCCCTTTCTCATTGTAAACGACTCGCGGGTGGCCAATCCGACCCGCGATCTCGCCGGAGCCGGCGAGATCGCGATCGGACGCGCCCCCGACAACGATCTGGTGCTGAACGACGGCCAGGTTTCGAGAAGGCACGCCCTGCTCTTTCGAGCCGGTGAAGCAATCTTTCTCAAGGATTGCGGCAGCTCGTTCGGCACCTATGTCAACCAGGAAAAGGTCGAGGATTCAATCGAGATCAAGGTTGGCGACCAGATCCGCATCGGCGGTTGCGAGATGACCATTGGCGAGACCGAGGAAGCCCCGCCTCCGGCCGCCCCCGCCAAGCCGGTGGACAAGGCCAAACCCGGCGCCGCCGAACCTGTCCGCGAGGCGGAACCGACCCCCGAATTCGAACGCGCCGCCGTACTCTACAGCGACGAGTTGATGACCATCAAAAAGCGCATCCACGAATGCGTGCTCAACAAGCTCAATCTGCCGGATATCGCCTTCAAGGAAATCGAAAACGAGGAAATGCGCAACAAGCTCAACCTGGCGCTCGACGCCACTTTGCGCGAGTTGCGCCATGAAATTCCGCGCCAGGCGCCGATGGATCTGTTCCGCCAAAACCTGCTCGACGAGCTGGTCGGCTACGGCCCGATCACGCCGATGCTGCGCGATCCGTCGATCGACGAGATCATGGTCAACGGACCCTATTCAATCTTTATCGAGCGCAAAGGCAGGCTGCTCGAGACCGGCGCCAAATTCTTCGACAACCGCCACCTGATCACCATCATCCAGAGAATCGTCGAACCGATCGGACGGCATGTCGACGAAGCCAGCCCCATGGTCGACGCCCGCCTGCCGGACGGCTCGCGGGTCAACGCCGTGATTCCGCCGCTCGCCCTCGACGGGCCGTCGGTGACCATTCGCAAGTTCGCCACCAAAAAACTGACCACCGAAGATCTGATCCATTTCGGCAGCATGACCAGCGAGATCGCCCTGTTCCTCGAGGAAGCGGTGCGGGCGCGGCAGAACATCCTGGTCTCCGGCGGCACGGGGTCGGGCAAGACCACCCTGCTCAATGTGCTCTCGCAATTCATTCCCCTGGACGAGCGAGTGGTCACCATCGAGGACTCGGCCGAACTCAAGCTCAGCCACGGCAACCTGGTCCGACTCGAAGCCCGCCCGGCCAATATCGAGGGGCGCGGCCGGATCGCGATTCGCGATCTGGTGATCAACGCCCTGCGCATGCGTCCCGACCGCATCATCGTCGGGGAATGCCGGGGGCCGGAAGCGCTCGACATGCTGCAGGCAATGAACACCGGCCACGACGGCTCGCTGACCACGGTTCACGCCAACAATCCGCGCGACGCCCTGAGCCGGCTGGAAAACATGGTGATGATGGCCGGCTTCGACTTGCCGTCCTCCGCGATTCGCGAGCAGATCGCTTCGGCCGTCGACATTGTGGTTCAGCAATCGCGACTGATCGACGGTTCGCGCAAAATCATGCAGATCTCCGAAGTTACCGGACGCGAGGGCGAAGTGGTGCTGATGCAGGACATCTTCGCCTTCGAGCAGAAGGGCTACGACGAAGGCGGGCGCGTGATCGGCGGCTTCGCGGCTTCCGGCAACATCCCGCGCTTCGTCGAAACCCTGCGCCAGAAGGGCAACCTGCGCCTTGACATGAGCGTGTTCGTGCCCCGCAACTGAGTTCGGCCAAAGGCCGCCGTCAAATCCGGGATGCAACAAGGAACAGTAAAGATGGTGGAAATAATCGTTCTCGCACTGGTTTTCGCGGCGGTGGCCTGGGGAGTCTGGGTTGCCGCCCCCCTGATTATGCAGGCGGGCATGGAGCATAGTGCCGAACGCTATCTCAAACCGGAGGGCGGCGGTTCGGTCGCGGCTCCGATCTATCGCTTCACAACTCCCGAAAGACTGACCAAGGCGGCCTGGTCGGCCGCCATTTTCGGCGGCGGCCTGGCCGCCTTCGTCCTGATCAGCGTCAACATTCTCAACCTCTACCTGATCGCCGGCGCCGGCCTGGCGGTCGGCCTGCTCGCCTTTCAGATTCCCGGCTTCTGGCTGCGCCGAAAGATCGCCGCCCGCCAGCGCCAGTTCGAATCGCGCCTGATGGATCTGACTCTCGGCATCGCCAGCGGCCTGCGGGCCGGCGCGGCCTTCCCGCAAAGCCTTGAAATGGTGGCCCGCGACCTGCCCGGCCCGATTCAGGAGGAACTCGGACTGGTTCTGCACGAATACCGCCTCGGCATGGATCTGCCCGACTCTCTGATGCGCCTCTACCAGCGGATGCCCGGCGAAGACCTGCTGCTGCTGGTCACTTCGGTCAGACTGACCATGCAGTCCGGCGGCAGTCTGGCCGAAGTGCTCGACCGGATCAGCGACACGATTCGCAGCCGCACCGAATTCAGCGAAAAGCTGCGCACCATGACCGCCCAGGGCCGTTTCGAGGCGATCGCCATGGCTTCCGCCCCCATGATCGCCTTCGGCATGCTGTTTTTCCTCGACCGCGAACTTATGCGTCCCCTGGTTGAAACCCAGATCGGCTGGATGGCGCTCGGAGTCGTCGCGGTACTGGAAATTGTCGGATTTGTGGTCATCAACAAGATCGTCACTATCGAGGTTTGAACATGGATCCCAATGTGGTGCTCATCCAGATCCT
>SLSR01000220.1 GCA_007130365.1 Lentisphaeria bacterium | reverse complement strand
TGTAATGTGTAATGCCTAACGTCTAATGTTAATTTGTAATGTGTCGGAGTTCCGCGTTTACGCGGCAGTGGAGGCGGTGCTCCCGCCTTCGTTTCTACGGCGTGGCACGTCAGCCCGCCGGGCGCAGGAAGGCATGCTCACAGCTCAAACCACTAATCCACACTAATCTTCACTAATGATACAGGAAAACAAAATCCAACAGAGAACATCCAACCGAACAAGTACGGAACGCAGGAACAACGCCGCCTGGGCTCGTGAATTATTCAGGATAGGAGCGAACCTATGAGCAAGACCATCTTCGTCTCCAACCGCCTGCCGACAACCATCCGGCAGGCTGATTCGGGATTGCAGTTCACCCCCAGCATCGGCGGCCTGGCCACTGGCCTGGGCAGCGTGCATCAGGCCGGCACAAGCCTCTGGCTGGGCTGGTGCGGCCTGACCAGCGAAAACGTCTCGGAAAAGGAGCGCCGGGAGCTGTGCCGACGCCTGCCGCGGGAATACGCCAGCATTCCGGTCTTTCTTTCGGAAACCGAGATGGAACACTATTACTACGGCTTCTGCAATCGCACGGTCTGGCCGCTCTTTCACTACTTCAACAATTATGCCGAATATCTTCACCCGGACTGGGAGTGCTATCGCACCGTCAACCGCAAGTTCTTCGACAGCATCGTTGAAATCCTGGGCGACCAGGACACGGTTTGGGTGCACGACTACCAGCTCATGCTGCTGCCCGCCATGATTCGCGAGAAATTTCCCCGAACCAAAATCGGATTCTTTCTGCACATCCCCTTCCCCTCCTTCGAGATCTTTCGCCTCCTGCCCTGGCGCTCGCAGCTTCTGCAAGGCCTCCTGGGCTCCGACCTGATCGGCTTCCACACCTACGACTATGTCCGCCACTTCCTGAGCAGTGTGCGCCGCCTGCTCGGCTACGAACACAACCTCGGCTACATCAATCTGCGCCGACGACTGGTCAAGGCCGACGTCTTCCCGATGGGCATCGACTACAAGCGCTACCAGGCCGCGCATCGCCAGCCGGAAGTCAAGGCCGAAATGGCGCAGATCGCCGAAAAGACCGTCGGCCTGCGACTGGTGCTTTCCGTCGACCGGCTCGACTACACCAAGGGCATTCCCGAACGGATCAAGGCCTTCAGTCAATTTCTGCGGGAGAACCCGCAGTATCGCGAAAAGACCACGATGGTCCTGATCGTCGCCCCCTCGCGCACCGAAGTCAGCGCCTATCACGAACTGCTCAAGGAAGTCCAGGAACTGGTCGGAGACACCAACGGCGAGCACGGCACTATCGGCTGGACTCCAATCTGGTTCTTCTATCGATCATTTGACTTTGAACACCTGACCGCGCTCTATGCCCTGGCCGATGTTCTGCTGGTCACGCCGCTGCGCGACGGCATGAACCTGGTGGCCAAGGAGTATGTGGCCACTCGCACCAACTACAAAGGCATGCTGGTGATCAGCGAGACCGCCGGCGCGGCCAGCGAACTCGGCGAGGCGGTAATCGTCAACGCCAACAACATCGAGGAAGTGGCGGCCGGCATCAAAACCGCCCTGGAAATGGACGATCAGGAAAAGATCGCCAGAAATCAGGCCATGCATCGTCGGCTGGCCCACTACAACGTCGAATTCTGGGCTCAGGACTTCCTGCGCAAGCTGGCCACGGTCGAGGAGCAGCAGCGCATCAGCGCCTCGAAGAAAGTCGACGCGAAAGTCGAGGCGAAACTCCTGGAAGCGGCCGAAAAACCCGGCGACCGCCTCTTCCTGCTCGACTACGACGGCACCGTCATGGGCTTCTCCAATCAGCCGCAAAACGGGCGGCCGACCGACGAACTGCGCGAGCTGCTGCACCGTTTGAGCGAGGATCGGCGCAATCAAGTCCTGGTGGTCAGCGGTCGCGACCGCGCCGACCTCGAGAAATGGTTCGGCGATCTCCGGCTCAACCTGGTGGCCGCGCACGGACTCTGGATTCGGGAAAGTGACTCCGACTGGGAGCGCCCTGAGATCGTCTCCGACCAATGGAAGGAGACCATCCGCCCCCTGCTCGAACTGCACACCGCCCGCACCCCGGGCGCGGTCGTCGAAGACAAGGACCACTCCATGGCCTGGCACTATCAGCGGTGCGAGCCGGAACTGGCGGCGGTTCGGGTGCGCGAACTGAAAGACGCCCTGGAAGACCTGACCGGCAACCTCAACCTCGGACTGGTCAGCGGCAACCAGATGCTCGAAATCAAGGATACAACCATGAACAAGGGGCGGGCCGCCGCCCGCTGGCTGGTCGGGCGAGAATGGAACTTCATCTTCGCGGTCGGCGACGACTGGACCGAAGACGAACTGTTCAGCCTGCTCCCGGACGAAGCCTTCTCGGTCAAGGTCGGGATCGGCATGTCGCACGCCCACTATCGAGTGGAATCGGTGGAGGATGTGCGGCGGCTGCTCCACAAGCTGGCCGCCGCCTGCTCCCAGAGCAACCTGAATCCGTGAAAAAAATGGCGGAAAGCTTATTGTTATTCTTGTCAGCAGAGAGTTGCGCAAATTGAAAATTTCACCCGATGGGTTAAAATATATGTTTCGCCAATTTTTCCGCTTCGGGAATTCCAGCGGCGGCACATCTGCTTTGCAGGAAGGCACTTGCGGTATATTTGTACAGCGTCGTGCCTTCCGCCGCGCATCTGCACCGCCGCTGAAATTTCACGGAATCAGGTTCAGGCTAGACCGATGATCGAGCAAGTCCTAGGACAAAGCCAGAAGTTGCGCCAGGAACAGATCATGGCGCCGCACCAGATGCAGTCGCTGGAAATCCTGGCCGCCCCCCTGCTCGAGCTGGAAAAGCGCATCAACCAGGAGATGGAAAGCAACCCCACCCTGGAACTGGTTGACGACGGGCTCGGCAGAAGCCTCGGCAACCCGACCGAGGAATGCGACGCCGCCCCGGCAACCGACTTCACCGCCCGCGACGACGACGACAGTCAGCGGCTGCGCCAACAGGAGCGCATGATCGACAATCTCCTGCAATTGCGCGAATGGAATCGCGGCATGCCCGACCGCTCGCCCGCCTTCGACAATCACGACGAGGACAGCGAGGAGCGCCGACTCCACTATTGGAACTCTCTGGTCAGCCAGAAGTCACTCGATGAACTCCTCACGGAACAGCTCGAACAGATCGAGGGCTTGAGCGAGCAGGAGTTGGAGATCGGCCGTGAAATCATTGGCAGCCTCGACGATGCCGGCTACCTGCGCTGTCACCTGGCCGACATTGCCACCTCCTGCCAGCACGACCTCGAAGAGGTGGAACAGACCCTGGCTGCCGTGCAGATGCTCGAGCCGGCGGGAATCGCCGCCCGCAACCTGCGGGAATGCCTGCTGCTGCAACTGGCCCGGCGGCAGCGCCAGAAAAGCCTCGCCTACCGCATCGTCAACCGTCACCTCGACGAACTCGCCCGCAACCGCCTGCAGCAGATATCCCGTCAGCTCGGGGTCTCGATCGCGGCCATCAAGCAGGCGATCGAAGAGATTCGCGAACTGGATCCCGCTCCGGCCAGCCGGATCACCCCATCCGACCCCACCGAATTCGTCGCCCCGGAAGCCACCGTCGAGATCGACCAGGCCGGGGATTTGCAGGTAGTGGCCAACCGCGACTATTCGCCGCGACTGCGCATTTCGCAGCACTACCTGGATATGCTGACCGACCCCTCGGTTTCCGACGAGGCCAAAAGCTACGTGCGCGAAAAGCTGACGGCCAGCCGGCAACTGATCAACTCGCTGGCTCAGCGCGAGTCGACGATCGTCCGCATCGCCCGCAGCCTGGTCAAGTTTCAGCGGGCTTTTTTCACCGAGGGCATCGACCGGCTGCAACCCCTGACCATGGCCGAGGTGGCAGCCGACCTCGAAGTCCACGAAACCACGGTCAGCCGGGCGGTGGCCGGCAAATACCTGATGACCCCGCAGGGCATGCTGCCCTTCCGCTTCTTCTTCACTTCCGGCTATCATCATGCCGACTCCGGCGCCCGCGTCTCCAGCCAGACGATCAAGCAGAAACTCCAGGAGTTGGTCTCCAGCGAAGACCGGCGAAGCCCCCTGTCCGACCAGCGACTGCGCGAAAAACTGCGGGAACAGGGCTTTGACCTGGCGCGCCGCACCATCGCCAAGTATCGCGAGGAACTTGGGATTCAGCCCTCCAACCTGCGCAAGAGCTTTTGAGCGAAGAGGAGGCGGAGAATACGCAACGCGTCGCAGGTCATCGGGTCATCGGGTCACCAAGCCACAATCAAGCAAAGACGCTTTCACGGAACTCGCCCCGTACAGATACAGGAAAGAGGCTGTTTCGCCTCTGCCTTGTGCTTTGTGAAAAGCTCTATATTGTACTTGTCAACGGTCGGCAATGGTGGTAGCTTATCTCTATGAAAGACTCGGTTCATTTTGCGGACATGCTACAGGAGCGCGGAATTCTGCGCGAATGGGTTAACGCTGCAATAGAAACGCCCGAACGGAGGGAAGACCATGATGATGGCACGCGCCACTACATCAAACGAATTCCAGAATTCGGGAATCGGTGGCTTCGGGTTATAGTGAATGTTTCGGTGTTTCCAGAAACAAGGGTCACAGCCTTTTTTGATCGAAGGCTAAGGAGAATGACATGAAAATCAAACTAGACAAGGATAGCGACGCTCTATATTTCCGATTGGACGAAAGTCGGATTGTAGAATCAGAAGAGGTCCGCCCTGGAGTCATTCTAGATTTCGACGAGAACGACAAAGTGGTCGGTGTTGAATTCCTTGGGGTCTCGGCACGAGCCACTCAGGCTGAGCTTTCAACCATGCATTTTCAAACGGCATAGGACGGGAAGCTCCCAACAACCGCTTCCAGGATATTGTCGCTTGCGCGCCAAAATCATGATTTGCGCCGATTCTATAGATCAAAATCATAACCCATCCCCCAGCCATGATTGAACAGGCCGATCGCGACCAACCTCGCCAGAGCCAGACCATGCCGGTCGTCATCGTCCTCGACAACCTGCGCAGCGCTTTCAATGTGGGCAACATCTTCCGTCTGGCCGAATCCCTGCGCGTGCGGCAAATAATCGGCTGCGGCTATACCGCCCTGCCACCCCATGCCAAACTGGCCAAGACCGCCCGCGGCTGCGACCGCCTGGTCTCGTCCCGCCGCCTCGAAACCAGCCGCGCCGCCGCCCAGGAAATGAAGAACGGCGGCTACCGTCTGGTCGCGGTCGAAACCGCAGTCGAAGCCACTGCCTTCCATGGCTGGCAAGCCGAATTTCCGCTGGCTCTGGTCTTCGGCAACGAAGCGCTCGGAATCGCCCCCGCGATCCTGGCTGAATGCGACGACATTGTCCGACTTCCCGCCTATGGCCAGAAGAACTCGATCAATGTCGCCAACTGCGCCGCCGCCGTCCTCTACGAAGTCAGGCGCCAGTGGGAGACCACGCATGACTTAACATAAGGCAAAAGTATAGTATGTTTGTGGTTCTTTCCCACTTTGAGTGGGTAGCTTGTTTCAATTCACATTCAGAAATGATGCATTGCTCGTGGCAGAGTTCAGGTTTCAGATTTCGGGTTTCGGGT
>SLSR01000141.1 GCA_007130365.1 Lentisphaeria bacterium | reverse complement strand
TGCGGAATCCATGCCTTTCCAGTTCGCGGGCCAGATGTCTGGCGTTGGCCACAACCTGCCGCTGGTATTCCCTGAACCCGGGCTGCCGGGCTTCGTGGAAGCAGATGGCCTTGGCGGCGATCGTGTGCATCAGCGGGCCGCCCTGGATGCCGGGGAAAATCTGCGAGTTGACTTTTTTCATCAGGGCGGCCTGCCCCAGGATCAGGCCGCCGCGCGGGCCGCGCAGAGTTTTGTGGGTGGTGCTGGTTACCAGGTGGGCGTGGGGTAGCGGGCTGGGATGCAGACCGACCGCGACCAGGCCGGCGATGTGGGCCATGTCGACCACGAACCAGGCGCCGACTTCGTCGGCAATCTGGCGCAGCCGGGCGAAGTCGATGGTTCGCGAGTAGGCGCTGGCGCCGGCCATCAGCAGCTTTGGTCGCTGGCGGCGGGCGGTTTCCGCGATCGCCTCGTAGTCCAGGGTTTCGCTGTCCGGATCGACGCCGTAGCCTTCGAACTGATAGAAGCGCCCGCTGAAGTTCACCTTCAGGCCGTGCGTCAGATGCCCGCCATGGTCGAGGCTCATGGCCAGCACCTTGTCGCCCGGATCGAGCAGGGCGAAGTAGGCGGCCATATTGGCCTGACTGCCCGAGTGCGCCTGCACGTTGGCGGCCTCCGCCCCGAACAGTCGGCAGGCGCGTTCGATGGCCAGGCTTTCCGCCCGGTCGACAAGCTCGCAGCCGTTGTAGTAGCGCTTGCCCGGGTAGCCCTCGGCATATTTGTTGGTCATGGTCGAGCCGGCGGCGGCGCGGACGGCGGCGCTGGCGAAGTTCTCCGAGGCAATCAGCTCGATGCCGTCGGCCTGCCGCCGGGTCTCCCGGTCGAGCAGGTTGGCGATCTCGGGGTCGGTCGCGCGGGCGGCCGCGGTTTCCTCGTAGGCCAGAGGTTCGATGCTGTCCAGGCGGCGGGTGTGCCGCGCTTGTTTGGAGTAGGCGGTGTCAAGCCAGGTGTCGACGACCTCGAGCAGTTCCCGGTCGCTCATCTTGTCGCCGCCGGTGACCAGGACGTTGGCCGCGTTGTGGGTTCGCGACAGTCGCGCCTTGTCGACCGATTCGACCAAGGCCGCCCGAACGCCGGCGAAGCGATTGGCGGCAATGCTCATGCCGATGCCGCTGCGGCAGATCAGAATGCCGCAGTCGGCCTCGCCACGGGCGACCGCGCGGGCGATTCGACAGGCGAAATCCGGGTAGTCGTCCTCGGGATCGAGGCGACAGGCGCCGCCGTCGGCCACGGTGAACCCTCTGGCCTCAAGGTGTTGGGTCAGTTGCGACTTCTTGGCAAAGCCGCCATGGTCGGCGCCGAGGATCACGGTGGGGTTGGATTTTTCGTGCCAGTCTTTAATCACGGTTCCAGGTTCCTTTCTTGGTTGTGCGGCAGTCAAAAGTATAAATCGCGCTGTTCGCCGCCGCGCAGCTCGCGCAGGCGTTCGAGCAATAGCTGCTTCGGCTCGCCGTCCGGGATCTCCGCCAGTTCGCGTTCGAGCAGCCGTTCGCCGGCCTGGCGGGTTTCCGGGGAGGCATAGTCAAGCAGGTACTCCAGCAGCGTGGTCAGGGCGTTCGGTGTGCAATAGCGCTTGATAAAGCCGGGAATGGCAAACTCCATGAAGTGCTCGCCGGTTCTTCCCAGCCGGTAGCAGGCGGTGCAGAAGCTGGGGATGTAGCCGTCCTGCAGCAGCTCCCTGATCACCGTGTCGAGAGGGCGGATGTCGCCCAGGCTGAATTGTTCGCGTTCCATGATCTGGGAGTCGCCGGCTTCCGTGTAGCCGCCCAGCTCGATCCGGCTGCCGGCGTCGATCTGGGAAACCCCGAACTCCATGACTCGGCGGCGGATGGCCGGGGTTTCCCGGGCCGTGCAGATCAGGCCGGTGTAGGGGACGGCCAGCCGGAGGATCGCGATCAGACGCTGGAAATCGTGATCGTCCACCTGCCATTGTTCGTCGATCCTGACGCCGCAGGCCGGGCGCAGGCGGGGAAAGCTGATGGTATGCGGCCCGACCCCGTAACGCTCCTGCAAGTGCAGCGAGTGGGCGACCAGCCCGAGCACTTCGTGGCGCCAGTCGTAAAGCCCGAACAGAGCGCCGATGCCGACATCGTCGCAGCCGGCTTCCATGGCTCGGTCGAGACCGTCGAGACGATACAGGAAGTCGCCTTTCCGGGTTTTCGGGGGATGCATTTTTGCATAGGTCGGATGATGATAGGTCTCCTGGAAAATCTGATAGGTGCCGATCCCCGCCGCCTTGACCTGGCGGAAGCCGGCCAGGTCGAGAGGGGCGGCGTTGATGTTGACCCGCCGGATTTCGCCATGCCCCGACCTGACTTGATAGACCGCGCGCACCGCTTCGGCAATGAACTCGGCGCTGTAGTCCGGATGTTCGCCGAAAACCAGAATCAGACGCTTGTGTCCCCGGTCTTCGAGGCTTTTCACCTGGGCTCCGACCTCGTCGAGGTTCAGGGTGCGCCGAACCGCCGCCGGATTGCTCGAGCGGAAGGCGCAGTATTGACAGTCGTTGACGCATTGGCTGCCGATGTAGAGGGGGGCGAAGAGCACGATGCGGTTGCCGTAGACCCGGCGCTTCAGCTCGCGGGCCGCCTCGAAGACCGAGGCGACCGCCTCCGGATCGTCGGCTCGCAGCAGGGCGGCCGTCTCTTCCAGGTCGAGCGCTTGCTTGTCCAGGCTTTTGGCGACAATATCCCTGATGCGCGAGGCTTCCGGCTGCGGACTCCGCAACAGTTGGGCGATGCGCTGGTCGTCGATGAAGTCGACGGCGTGTCGGCTGTATTCGATGTTCGGCAGTTTCTTCATTGCGCTGTCTTGGTTTGGCTGACGATGCTTGCGGCGGTTAATCTACCGCCAAAGTTGGCGCGGGCAAATCCCCGCGGCAGCCGAAGTGCAGCGCTTCGGCGAAGGGCGGAGTGTTGTCCTGATTAATTAATGCGAATTCGGGCGTGTGGTTTTTTCGACCATAGGAAGCGAAGACCGCGAAGGGGAAAAGCTTTATGGATCAATATCTCGGATGATTCCTGACCGGAATGTTCTGGCGGATCGTGGCATCGACAAAGCCGGTCATCTGACGGGCTTCCAGGCGGTCGAAGGCAATGGTCTCGACCTGGGCCAGAGCGATCGGCAGTTCCGCCTTGACCATGGGCATGACGACTTGGGCGCCGGCGACGAAAGTGCCCTGGTGCCGCAGGTAGAGCAGCATCTTGCCGGGCGCCGGGAAGTCGAGTTGGATCAGATTGATGTCGAACAGGCGGCTGTATTCCGGGGTGCGCTCGATCAGCTCCAGCAGGTGCAGTGCGACGCGCACCCGTTCGTCGTCGATCAAGCGCCCGTGCTCGAGTTCTATATTGGGATGGATCGGCGTGATCAGGGGGAGGTTGTCCCGGTTGCGACGCCGACGCGGCGGCAGAACGACTCCCTCGGGATCGACCAAGGGTCCGGTCGAATTGCGCAGCCGGGCGCGCGGATCGCGTTCGAAAATGTCGATGGCCAGAGTTCCCGGCAGTCGCTTTTGCAGAATCATCTGCTTGATCGGCACCTCGCCCCACTCCTGCATCCTGCGGCGCAGTTTGCCAAGGTTCAGATCCGGGTCGAACAGGTTGGTCTGGTCGCGGCGGATGCCGATTCCGGCGAGCTTTTGCTCGATCAGGCGGGGCGAGGTGGCGCCATGCACCTGGATTTCGATCCGGCGCAGGGTGAAGTGGGGATTTCGGTTGAACAATTCCAGCTTGACCAGCCAGATCGTGCCGCCGGCCGCAGTCAGCAGAAAGGCGGCCAGCAGAAGCCACAGCAGGATGCGCGACAAGCCCTGCAGGAACAGGCCGAGTCGCGAAGGCTTGCGCGGCTTGGCGCAGAAGCGCGAGTTGGCGAGTGGCGGCCGTTTCTTGCTCAAGATGTGGGGGCTCCCGAAAATCACATTTAAAATTACAATTTAATGCCGGTTGCGGCGGTCGCAACCGACGATGTCATGGGGCAGTGATTATAGTCTTGCCCGTTTGTTATTTGTCGGACACGGCGCCAAGCCTTTACGTGAAAATCATTGGCGCGAAGAATGAGCGTCCAGTGCATCCGTTTCTTGGGATTTTCTTTCTTCGGGATCGAAATCGCTATCGAAAGACGATAGACATCCAGTTTCTCGTGTCCAGGCGCCATATCTATTCGATCCCGATAGCGATCCCGATTTCGATTTGGATTATCCCAACTATATTAACCAGGTCATCCAAATAAACGGAGTCAGATCCCGCCCAATGTCCCCGTCTCTTGCGGGGATGCCGCAAAGGGGAGTCGGAAAACCTTGCAGAACAGGACTCGAATGATTCAGAACAAAATTCGCAATGTGGCGATCATCGCGCACGTAGACCACGGCAAGACGACACTGGTCGACCAACTGTTTCAGCAGAGCGGCATGTTTCGGGCCAATCAAAGGGTCGACGAAAGATTGATGGATTCGCTGGATCTCGAACGCGAGCGGGGGATCACGATCGCCGCCAAGAACGGCGCCTTTCAATATCGGGACTATTGGATCAACATTATCGACACGCCCGGTCACGCCGACTTCGGCGGTCAGGTGGAGAGGGTGTTGAAGATGGCGGACGGGGTGCTGTTGCTGGTCGACGCCCAGGAAGGGCCGATGCCGCAAACCTACTTTGTCCTGAAAAAGGCGCTCGCCCTGGCCTTGCCGGTGATTGTCGTGATCAACAAGATCGACAAGCCGGCGGCTCGCTGCGACTGGGTTTTGAACGAGGTCTTCGACCTGTTCGTCAGGCTGCATGCGCCCGAACATATTCTGGACTTCCCGGTGGTCTACGCCTCCTCGATCGAAGGTCGGGCGACTCTCGATCCGGAACAGCCGGGAACCGACATGCAGGTCTTGTGCGAGATGATTGTGGAGCGAACCCCGGCTCCGTCCGGCAATGCCGACGAGCCCTTGCAGATGCTGGTCAGTTCGCTGGACTATTCACCCTATCTCGGACGGCTGGCGATTGGCAAGATCGAGCGTGGGCGGCTGCGGGTGAATCAGGATATCGCGGTCGTGGCGCCGCAGACCGAGCCGCGGCCGGCTCGCGTCAGCAAAATCTACCGCTTTCACGGCAACGAAAAAGTCGCGGTCGAGGAGGCGATAGCCGGGGAGATTGTGGCGATCGCGGGAATGGACGAGGCCACGGTCGGCATGACCTATGCCGATCCGCTGCAGCCGGAGCCTCTGCCGCCAACCGAGATCGACCCGCCGACTCTGTCGATGAACTTCATTGCCAACGATTCGCCGTTCGCCGGCCGGGAAGGCGAATTCGTCACTTCGCGTCATCTTGAACAGCGACTGCGGCGGGAAGTCCTGTCCGACGCGGCCTTGCATGTGGAACCTTTGGATGAGGCGAACGGCTTTCGGGTTTCCGGCCGCGGCGAGCTGCATCTTTCGATCCTGATCGAGCGCATGCGGCGCGAGGGCTACGAGTTTCAGGTGACCAGGCCGCAGGTGATCATGCGCGAGGAGAAGGGCTGCAAGCTCGAGCCTTACGAGCAGTTGACGATCGATGTCGACGAACAGTACTCCGGCAGCGTGATCGAAAAGCTCGGCGGCCGCAAGGGCCGGATGCTGACCATGGAGAGTGGCGACGGGATGGTGCGGCTGGTCTATCGGATTCCGACTCGCGGCCTGCTGGGATTTCGCACCGAGTTCTTCACCGACACCAAGGGAATGGGGGTGATGAACTATGTGTTTGCCGACTATGGCCAGTACTGCGGCGAAATGCGCCGGCGCAAGACCGGGGTAATGGTGGCGATGGAAAACTGCACCACCGTAGGCTATGCCCTGAACAATCTGCAGGATCGGGCGCGCCTGTTCTACGGCCCCGGAGTGCCGGTCTATCGTGGCCAGATCGTGGGCGAGCACTGTCGCGAAAACGATCTGGCGGTCAATCCGGCCAAGGGCAAGAAGCTGACCAATGTCCGAGCCTCCGGCACGGACGATGCGATCAACCTGACTCCGCCGGTTCAGATGAGCCTGGAGGACTGCATCGACTTCATCGAGGACGATGAATTGGTGGAGGTCACGCCCAAGGCCATACGCCTGCGCAAGCGCAATCTGAAGTTCAAGTTCTAGCCTGCTTAATTCATGCGCTTCGACAGCGTGCCATAATTCAGGCTGGAAGCCCGCGCCAACATTTGCCCACTTCTTCCCCGTTTCCCCGCGCAAAATCACACTCCGACCAAGCTCGCGCAACCTTGCTCGCGCGATTATCCGTTCGCCTTTGCGAACTCGCGCATGAATTCGATCAAGGTCTCGACTCCGGCGGCGGGCATGGCATTGTAGATGCTGGCCCGGATGCCTCCGACCGAGCGGTGCCCCTTCAGTCCGACCAGCCCGGCCGCGGTCGCCTGCCTGATGAATTCTGCCTCCAGGCTTTCGTCGGGCAGCCGGAAGGTTGCGTTCATTTTCGAGCGGCAGGCCGGGTCGACGGTTCCCCGGTAGAAATCGCCTTCGTCAATCGCCCGATAGAGCAGAGCGGCCTTGTGGTCGTTGTCTGCCTCGACCCCGGCGATGCCCCCCCGTTTTTTAATCCACTCCAAGACCAGACCGACCATGTAGATGGAGAAGGTCGGCGGGGTGTTGAAGCAGGACTCCTTCTCGATATGGGTCGAGTATTTCAGCATTGTCGGCACCTTGTCCCGGCTGCGGGCGGCCAGATCTTTGCGGATGATCACAATCGTCACTCCGGCGGGGCCGAGATTCTTCTGGGCGCCGGCGAAGATCAGGCCAAAGCGATTGACATCGACCAGCCGGGAGGCGATGTCGCTCGACATGTCGGCGACCAGGGGAATCTCCGGGTATTCCGGAAACCGATGGAACTGGGTGCCGAAAATCGTGTTGTTGCTGCATACATACAGATAGCCCGGATCGTCGGCCCCCATTTCCCAGCTTTCGCAATCTTCGATGCGGGCATAGTTCTGAGCCTTGCCGCTGTAGACGACCTGGACCGGGGCGAACAGTTTGGCTTCCTTGACCGCCTTGGCCGCCCAGCTGCCGGTGTCGGCATAGAGCAGGGGCTGCTGGCCGGAGGCCAGGTTCATCGGCACCATCGAGAATTGCAGGCTGGCGCCGCCTTGCAGGAAGAGCACCGCGTAGTCGTCGGAAATGCCCATAAGCTGCCGAAGATTCTCTTCGGCACTTTCCCGAACCTGATTGAATTCCCTGCCGCGATGACTGCATTCCATGATGCCCATGCCGCAGCCCTGGTAGTCGAGGAATTGGTCGCGAGCCTGCTCCATCACTTCGGTGGGGATAGTGGCCGGGCCGGGATTGAAGTTGAAGACTCGATGTGGGTTCATCGGCGCTCTCCTTTCGAATTTCGTGGTTGCTTTGGTCGCGCGGAGGGTGGTCCTCGCAAATAATTGACTTCGATAAAGTATAGAATAATGCGCCTCTGTCGCCTGCGCAAGCGCGGAAACCATGCAATTTCCGAACTTCGGGCTACATTTCACGCTAAAGAATCCAGAGCAAGGCAACAGCGGAATTCGAATCGCATGAAAATAGATTTCGCGCAAGAGCTGAATGCGCAGCAGCGGGCGGTGGTCGAAGCCGGGCCGGGGCCGATTCTGGTCGTGGCCGGCGCCGGCAGCGGCAAGACGCGAGCCTTGACCTGTCGTCTGGCGCACCTGGTCGAGAGCGGGATTTCGCCGCGCAACATCCTGCTGATGACCTTCACCAACCGAGCGGCTCGTGAAATGCTCGCGCGAGTCGAGCAATTGCTGGCCGCCGACATGGCCGGCCTGTGGGGCGGCACCTTCCACCATGTCGGCAACCGGATACTGCGGCGCTTTGGCGACCGGGTCGGACTGGCGCCCGGCTTCACAATCGTCGATCGCGAGGACGCGAAAAGGTTGATGCGCGGCTGCGCGGCCGCTTCGGGGCAGGCGGAAAAGAAGCGCCGATTCCCCAACCCTGGAACTCTGCTGGCCATTTCCGGCCTGGCCCAGAACACCCTGTCGCCGCTGGAGCAGATTCTGGCCGAGCGCTTCCCGATGTTCGCCCGCGAACAGTCCGGCATCGAGGAGGTACTGGAACTGTACCGGGAACGCAAGACCGAAGCCAACGTTGTCGACTTCGACGATTTGCTGACCGGCTTCCACCGGGTGCTCAAGGAAGATGCCGACGCGCAGGCTTTTCTGAGCGACCGCTTCCGGCATATTCTGGTCGACGAATACCAGGACACCAATCGCGTGCAGAGCGAGATTGTCGACCGGCTGGCGGCGAGTCATCGCAGTTTGTGCGTGGTCGGGGACGATGCGCAGGCGATCTACAGCTTTCGGGGGGCGAGCTTTGAAAATATCATCGGGTTTCAGAAACGCTATCCCGAGGCGCTGGTTTTCCGGCTCGAAACCAACTACCGTTCGGTGCCGCCGGTGCTGGCCTTGGCCAACGCCAATATCGCCAACAATCGCCGCCGCTGGCCGAAGCGCCTGACTTCGGTGCGAAAACGCGGGGAGCTGCCGGTTCTGACCGTCTGCCGGGACGGCGGCGACCAGGCCGCGCAACTGGTCGGCCGGGTCGAGCATTGCCTGCGCCATGGAGTGGCGGCCGAGGAAATCGCGGTGCTCTACCGCAGTCATTACCATTCGATGGAGATTCAGCTCGAATTGCAGCGTCGCGACATCCCATTTCAGGTGCGCGGCGGCCTGCGCTTCTTCGAGCAGGCCCATGTCAAGGACGCAGTGGCCTTTCTGCGGGTCTCGCACAATCCTCGCGACCGTGCCTCGTGGATGCGGTTATTGACCATGTTCCCGGGGATCGGCGAGCGCACCGGCCAGCGTTTTTGCGATCGGCTTTCGGAGAGCGCAGAGCCCCTGGCCACCGCCTTTTCGCAGAGCGCTCTGGCCTGGCTGCCGAGCAAGGCGCGGGCGGGCTTTGCGGAATTCGCCGAAGTTATGGTACGGGCGGTTCGGGAGCAGGCCGGGCCGGCCGATTTTTTGAGCATTGTCATTGAAGGATTCTATGGCGACTACATGCTTTCCAACTACAGCTCCCCGCAGCGGCGGCGCGAGGACTTGCGCGGCGTGCTCAGCTTTGCCGGCCGCTATGGTGACAGCGGCGAATTCCTGAGCGAGATCGCACTCGCCGCCGAATACTACGCCGGAGCCGGGGGCGGGCGGCCGTCGACTGGCGCGGCGGAGGCCGGGGCGATAGTTCTGTCTACCATCCACCAGGCCAAGGGTCTGGAATGGTCGGTGGTTCTTTTGCCATGGCTGGTCGAGACCCGCTTTCCGGCGGTGCAGTCTCTGGAGTCGGATGAGGATATCGAGGAGGAGCGGCGGATTTTCCACGTGGCTCTGACCCGGGCCGCCGACCGGCTTTTTCTCTATGTCCCGGCGATCCAGGCCGGCGGCCGCAATCAATGGGTCAAGCCGTTGCGGCCGAGTCGCTTTTTGGCTGAACTGCCGGATCGGCTGTGGCGGGTTGCGCAGGCCGAGGCCGGGACTCCGCAGGCCACCGACCGCCGCCCGTCCGCTTCGAATGAAGTTTGGATCGACGATCTGCCGGAGATCTTTCAGGACGCCTAGCCTGATTAATTCATGCGAAATTCGCGCTTCCCGCCCTGGCCGATCTCGAAAACCTGCCCGCAAATGCCGATCTTGACCGGCGGACAGGGGGCGGGCTCCAGCTCGACGGTCAGGCGCTGATGGTTGACCAGTATGTCGAGCCACTGGCCGCGATAGTGGATTTTCTGCCTGACCTGCCGCAGTTGGTCGGGGAGCAGCGGATTGAACCAGAGCACGTCGTCGCGCACTTCCAAACCGCTGTAGCAGCGCATGACCAGATCCACGGTGCCGGCCATGGCGCCGAGGTGGATGCCTTCGCCGGTGGTGCCGCCCTGGACGTCGGCGACATCGCTGAGCAGGGCATCCTTGAACAGTCTCCAGGACTGTCGGCGGTCGGAACGGGCGAGCACCCAGGAGTGGACAATCTTGCTCAAGGTGGAGCCGTGCGAAGTCCGCTTCTGGTAGTAGTCGACATTGCGGGGAATGGTTTCCGGATCGAAGCGATATCCCATATGGGCGAACAGATCCTCGATCATTTCGGCCGAGAACAGGAAGAAGAGCATGAGCACGTCCGCCTGCTTGCTGGCCTTGTAGCGGTTGACGTCGTCGCCCTCCTTCTCCAGTATGCGGTCAAGCCGGTGGATGTCCTGGTACTTCTCGCGATAGCCGGACCAGTCCAGCTCCCGCAGCTTTTCGTAGCCTTCGAACTGGCTGATGATGCCGTGCTCGTGGAAAGGCACGAACATCTTGCGGCTGATGCGTCTCCACTCGGCCAGGTCGCGCTCGGAAATGTCCAGGCGTTCAAGCAGATCCCGACGGCGGGTCGGGCAGAGCAGGGCGGTGGTCTTGTCCGCGATCTGCAGGCACCAGGAGGCCATGACATTGGTGTAGGCGTTGTTGTCCAGCCCCGGCCAATCGCGGTCGGGATAGCGGGTGTGGAACTCGTCGGGGCCGGCAATGCCGCAAATTTCATAGCGCTGGCGCGCCTGGCTGTAGGTTGCGAGCGAAGCCCAGAACAGGGCGATCTCCAGGATCATTTCGGCGCCTGCGCCGGCCATGAACTCGGTATCGCCGGTCACCTGGTAGTAGCGCCATATGTTGTGGACGATGGCGGCGTTGATGTGGCGTTGCCTGTAGGTGTTGTCGGGAAGCCAGTTGCCGGATTCGGGATTGAGGTGGATGACCTGGCTCTCCTCGCGGCCGTTGCTGCCGCTTTGCCAGGGGTACATGGCGCCGCGATAGCCGGCTTCGCGAGCCGCCCGCCGCGCCGCTCCCAGGCGGCGGTAGCGATACATGAGCAGCGAGCGGGTGATCTGCGGCAGCCGCAGGTTGAGCAGGGGGAAGATAAACAGTTCGTCCCAGAAAATATGGCCGCGATAGGCTTCGCCGTGCAAGCCACGGGCCGGCGCCCCGACATCGAGATCGATGGAATGCAGCGAAGTGGTTTGCAGCAGGTGGAAAATATGCAGGCGCAAGATCAGCTGCTGCCGGTCGCCGCCCGGATATTCCAGCTCCATGTCCGAGCAATGCCAATAGCGTTTCCAGGCCTGCATGTGGGTGCGCAGCAGCTCGTCGAATCCGGGAGCCTGCCCGACCGCGTTTTCGGCTTCCTGTCCCGGATGGCTGATCGCCCGGTCGCGACCGCTGAACAGAGCCATGACCTTCTCTATGCGCAGCTCCCGGCCCTGCTCGACCTCGACCGGCAGCTCGTGGCCGACATATTCCGGTTCGGCGATCACTCTGCGGTCGCCTTCGGCCGGGCTGCCGTCCTCCCGATACAGGCGGGTGCGAACCGCCTGCGCCAACTGCACTTCCGATTGATTGGTCAGACTGCGCAGCAGCAGTGATTCGCGGTCGGGAGAGCGGGCTTCAAGGATGCGCAGATGCTTGCCTTCAAGCTTGCGGTAGCGCTCGACCTCCTGGTTTTCGACGGTGCCGTCGATGGCCGAGCGCACGATGATTGTCCCCGACCAGTTGACCGGCTGCAAGCGCCATTCGAGTGCCGCCAAATGACTGTCGCCCATGTGGATCAGGCGGCGCGTGCAGAGCCTGGTCTCGCGTTGCTGCCGGTCGCGAAAATGCAGATGGTAGCCCATCACCGCATTCCGCAGATCCAGCACCTGGCGGTATTCCAGCCACTCGACCTGGTCGAAATCCAGCCAATCCCCATCCTCCGGCTTGAAGTTGAGGCAGAGCCAGTTGGGCAGATTGACCAGATCCTCGTTCTCGATTTCACGCTCGGCCACCAGGCTGGTGCGGCGGTTGTACAGTCCGATCATGTAGGTGCCGGTATAGTGAATGTCGCCGGCCTGCGCCCCGGCAAAGGCGCCGCGCGTGGCGAAACGCCCGTTGCCAAGGGTGCACAGCGCCTCCCGCAAGTCCTGCTGAGCCGGAGCCCATTCCTGGTATTCCATTTGCCAGCCGTCGGTTTTCGGCAGTTTCATGGGGCATTCCTCTCGATTCGTTTTCCACTGTCATCCTTTGCCGGTCGCAGTCGAATCTCCCCAGGCAAGTGTCGGGTTGGCGTGCCGCTGGATCAGGCCAATGATGGCGTAGACCAGCTTGGCGACGATGAAGTCGGAGGCGGGCTGGCCGGGCAGGGGAGCCAGCTCGACCATGTCGAAGCCGAGAACGCGGCGGCCGCGAACGACTTGCTCCAGAAGGCGCAGGGCGGTGTACCAGGAAAGTCCGCCGGGCTCCGGAGTGCCGGTGGCGGGAACAACCGCGGGGTCGAGTCCGTCGACATCGAAGGTTATGTAGATGTTGCGCGGGAAGTCATGGGGTAGGATGGGCTGGTCTGGAATCGGCGCCTGCAAGTCGGCGGCGTCGCGAAAGAAGATGCCTTCGGCCTGTCTCAGCTCGGCCTCCTCCCGGCAGAGACTGCGCACGCCGAACTGGGCGATCGGGAGCTTCAGGTCAAGGGCGCGCCGCATCACGCAGGCATGGCTGTAGGGCGTGTCCTGGTAGGTGTCGCGGAGGTCGGCGTGGGCGTCGAACTGAACCACGCCAAAGGGCAGGGCGGCGCTTTCGGCGAGACCGCGGAAGGCGCCGACGCTGATCGTGTGTTCGCCGCCGAGAAGCACGGGAACCGCCGGTGCGGCGACGATTTCTTTGACCTGCCGGGCGACCTGGCCGATCATGACTTCCGGATCGTCGGTCATGGCCGCGGGCAGAGGGTGGGTGAAGATGCCGGCTCGCGCGGGTTCGTCGAATCCGTCGAACAGTTCCACCTGGGTCGAGGCTTCGAGAATGGCGCGCGGCCCGCCGGCGGTGCCGCCGCCGTAGGAAACCGTGGCCTCGAAGGGGACGGGCAGAATCTGATAGGCGGCAGTCTCCCGGCGGCGCCAGGCCGACGGCGGTTCGAGGAACTGCAGAGTCTGGGGGTTTTGCATGGCTGGACCCGGTACTCAGTCGGTTTCGAAGTAGGTGTAGCCGCGCAGGCCGGCTTCGTATGCGTTCATGATGCGGCGGCGTTCGCCGGGGCTGATCAACCCCTGCTGCACCGCGCGCTCGGCTTTTTTCCGGACCAGTTGCACGACCTCCTTGGGTTCGTATTCGACATAGGAGAGCACGTCGGAGACGGAGTCGCCCTCGATTTCGCGCGAGAATTCGATGCCGCCGTCCTCCTTGATGCGAATGCCGGCCACATTGGTGTCGCCGAGCAGGTTGTGGAGGTCGCCGAGGGTTTCCTGGTAGGCACCGACCAGGAAGGCGCCGAGGAAGTAGTCCTGGTCGTCGCGAAGTTCATGCAGGGGAAGGGTACGTTTGACATCGTGCAGATCGATGAAGCGATCGATCTTGCCGTCGCAGTCGCAGGTGATGTCGGCCAGGGTGGCATTGCGCTCGGGGCGTTCGTTGAGCCGGTGGATCGGCATGATCGGGAAAAGCTGGTCGATGGCCCAGGAATCGGGTAGCGATTGAAAGACGCTGAAGTTGCAGTAGTAGACGTCGGAGAGCGAGCTGGCCAGCCCCTGCAGTTCCTCGGGCACGTATTTCTGGTCTCTGACGATTCTGGCGATGCGGTTGGCGATCCGCCAGAAGATCTGCTCGGCCATCGCCCGCTGGCGCAGGGAGACCTGGCCATGCACGAACAGGGAGCGGATTTCATCGCGGTAGTAGGTGGCGTCGTGATAGCACTTCTGGGCGTTCTTCGGGGTCAGGCCTTCGAGGGTTTCGCGCAAAGCTTCAAGCATGTCGGGGGCGTCCTCGGGGAACTTGTCGGGCAGAGGATGCGACTCGAAGCGGCTGGCGTCCAGGACATTGAACAGAAGCACGGCATGATGGGCGACGGTGGCGCGGCCGGATTCGCTGATGATCACCGGGTGCGGGATTTCCATCTCGTCGAGCACTTGGGCCACGCTCTCGATGACGTCGCCGCAATATTCGGCCACGGTATAGTTGCGGCTGCTCGGGAAGTTGGTCTTCGAACCGTCGTAGTCGACCGCGAGCCCGCCGCCGACATCGAGAATGCCCATCGGTGCGCCTTCCCTGACCAGTCCGGCATAGAAGCGGGCGGCCTCCTGGATGCCGGTGCGAATATTGCGGATGTTGGGGATTTGCGAGCCCAGGTGGTAGTGCAGCATGACCAGATGGCGGAGCGCGTCGCGCTGGCGCAGGTAGTCGACCGCGTCAACCACCTGGGAGGTGGTCAGGCCGAAGCGGCTCTGGTCGCCGCCGGAATCGGTCCAGTGTCCGCCGGCGCGACTCGAGAGCTTGACCCGGATGCCAATTTTGGGGGCGACCGCCATTTGCTCGGCACATTTCATGATCAGCGGGATTTCGCCGGTCATTTCGGCCACCAGAATGACGTTCAGCCCCATCTTCAGGCCGTAGAGCGCCAGCTCGATAAACTCTTCGTCCTTGTAGCCGTTGCAGATCAGCATGGCCTCCGGATCGTCGAGGTAGGCGAGCGCGGCAATCAGTTCGGCCTTGCTGCCGACTTCCAGCCCGTGGTGGAAGGGGCGGCCGAAGCGGAGAATTTCGTCGACCACATGCTCCTGCTGATTGACCTTGATCGGATAGACCCCCCGGTACTGGCCGCGGTAGTCGGCCTCGCGCATGGCCTCGATGAAGCCGCGATTGAGCATGGCGATGCGATACTTCAGAATGTCGCTGAAGCGCAGCAGAACCGGCATGCTGAGACCGCGCTCGCGCAAGCCGTTGACAATATTGAGCAGGCTGACCTGCGGCCCTTTTTTGCCTTCCGGGCCGATCACCAGTTCGCCCTTGGCGGAGATCGAGAAGAAGCCCTCCGACCATTCGTCAACGCCATAGAGTTCGGTGGCCTGGCGCACGGACCACCTTTCAAGAGCCGGTTTGCTGCTCATCTGAGTCTTTCCTTGAAATCACACCAGTTCTGTCAAACGCTGACCCACTCGACAAGCGCGACAGTCTATGCCTGCAAAATATATAACATAATTTTGCGAGGCTCGCAATTCAAGCCTTTCCGGGGGATTGCGTATTGCAGGCCACTATATATATTAACCCAGGAAACACTGTCATCCCACAGATCGTTAAACAGGAAGGATCGGATAAGTTCAAGCCATGTCTGAAATCACTGACAAAGAGCAGGACGACAGTTCGGCTCCGGCCACCCCGTCGGCCGGCTCGGAGCAGCATCTGCAAAGAGTTCGCAAACTGCACGAGCTCATCGGCGACGGAGTCGATCCGTTCGGTCGGCGGATCGACGGTCTGATCTCGACGTCCGAGGCGAAGTCGCGGTTTCTAGAGTGGGAAGAGGATTCGGCCGCGCGGGAGGCGAAGGAGGGCGGCGAAAGTCCGCCGGAGCCCGTGCGCCTGGCCGGGCGTCTGACCGCGATGCGGCTGATGGGCAAGTCGATGTTCGTGGATCTCAGGGATCAGGCTGGGCGTCTGCAAGTGTACGCGCAGAAAAATGTGCTCGGGGAAGAGCGGTTCGCCCGCTTCAAAAAGCTGGATTTGGGCGACCTCGTGCAGGTGGACGGCAGTCTGTTCCGGACGCGGGCCGGGGAACCCACCTTGAAGGCGAGCGGCTTCGAACTGATGGCGAAGTCGCTGCATCCGCTGCCCGAGAAGTGGCACGGACTGACCGATGTCGAGCAGCGCTATCGGCAGCGCTATCTCGATCTTATTGTCAACGACGAGGTGCGCGAAGTCTTCCGCCGCCGTTCGCAGGTGATTCGCGAAATTCGCGATTTTCTGGCGACCCGCGACTTCATGGAGGTGGAGACCCCGATGCTGCAGGCGATTCCCGGCGGCGCGGCGGCGCGCCCCTTCGAGACCTTCTACAACGCCCTGAACTGCCCGATGTACCTGCGGATCGCCCCGGAACTGTATTTGAAGCGGCTGCTGGTGGGTGGTTTCGAGCGGGTGTTCGAGATCAACCGCAATTTCCGCAACGAAGGTTTGGATCGACGGCACAATCCCGAGTTCACCATGATCGAGATCTATCAGGCCTACAGCGATTGCCGGGGAATGATGGATCTGCTGGAGGAACTGGTCACGACGGTGGCCATGCGGGTGTTCGGCACCCTGCAGTTTGCCTGGGGCGAGGAGGGCGAGAAGATCGACCTGACGCGGCCCTGGCGGCGAACCGCCTATCGCGACCTGGTCGAGCAGCGGATGGGCGGCGACTGGTTCGGGCTGGATCCGACGGCCATGCGGGAGCGGGCAGTCGAAGCCGGGCTGGAAGTGACTCCGGCCATGGCGGCCGGAGAAGTCACGCACGAGGTCTACGAGAAGCTGATCGAGCGCACTCTGATCCAGCCGACCTTTGTCACTCGCCTGCCGGCCGACCTGGTGCCGCTGGCCAAGCGCTGTCCGGACGACGCGGAGTCGGTCGATGTCTTTGAACTGGAGATCGGCGGCCAGGAGATCGCGCCCGGCTATTCCGAGCTCAACGATCCGATCGAACAGCGGCGGCGCTTCGAGAGCCAGGCGGCTCGGGCGGCGGGCACGGTGGAGGAGGCGGCCGACCGGGTGGACGAGGATTTTCTGACCGCGATGGAATACGGCATGCCGCCGGCCGGCGGCACCGGCATGGGGATCGACCGGCTGCTGATGCTGCTGACCGGCGCGCCCTCGATCCGGGATGTCATACTGTTTCCTCAAATGCGCCAACTCAAATGAACACAGGCAAACCTCAATCGCAAGCCAGTGCCGTCGTCCCCGCCACCGCCGATTCGGCCGAGCCGGAGGCCGAGCCGGAACCTTGGCGGAGCGGCTTTGATGAAACCGGGTTCGGCGCCAGGAGGCGGACAGCATGACCGCCGCCGGCTTTCTCTATCTGCTTGGAATATTGGCGCTGATCGTTGCCTCCGCCTTTTTCTCCGGCTCCGAAACCGCCTTGTTCTCGGTCAATCGCATTCAGCTCAAGCGCATGGAAACCGGCGGCTCCGGCGACCGCGCGGCAAATCGGCTGTTGCGGAATCCGCAACGCCTGCTGAGCACGCTCGTGGTCGGCAACATGCTGGTCAATGTCCTGTTCGCCAGTATCGTGGCTTCGATGACCCGGGACTGGCTCGGGGAAAGGGCGCTGCCGCTGGCGGTCGCGGTCAGCACGGTGGCTCTGCTGCTGTTCGGGGAAGTGGCTCCGAAGACCGTGGCGGTCTATCATTCGCAATCCTTCTCGCGACTGGTCTCACTGCCTGTCGCCTTGCTCGCAGTCGCGTTCTCGCCTTTGCGCTGGCTCCTGCAAGGTGCCACCAACGCAGTTCTGTTCCTGTTGCGGCAGAAGACGATGACCACCTGGGATGTGGTTACCAAGGAGGAGGTCGCCGGCATGATTTCCCTGGGCGAGGCGGCCGGCGTGACCAGCGACCGGGAGCGCGCGATTCTGGATAATATTCTCAACTTCGGCGAGACGGCGGCGGATGAAATCATGATGCCGCGCAACGAGGTGCATGGGGTCGACGATCGGGCGACCGTGGGCGAGGCCTTTGTCAAGGCCTGCGAGTGGAAGCATTCGCTGGTGCCGGTGTATCATGACAGCATGGACGATGTGTGGGCGATTTTCTCGGTGGTCGACATGCCGGCCTTTCTGGCCAACGGCATTGCCGAGCGGCCGCTGCATTCCTTTCGCGAGCAGGTCGAGCAGGCCGAAGGCCGGAGTGCGCTGAAGCTGCCGCTTTATCCGGCCTGCGTCTTTCCGGAGACCGCGCGACTGGACGACCTACTCACCGGCATGAAGCAGTCGCGGGTGTCGATGGTGGTGCTGGTCGACGAATACGGGGGCACGGCCGGCATTCTAAGCCTGGAAGACCTGCTCGAGGAAGTGGTCGGCAGGCTGGCGCCGGCGCGCGAGAGCCTCGAGGACGATTTGCAGATTGCCGCCGACCACGTGATGACCAACGGCCGTATCCCCATCCGCGACTTCAACCGCCAGGTCGCGGCGATGAACATTCCGCACGACGAATCGGACACGGTCGGAGGCTATATCATGGAGTTGCTGGGGCGACTGCCAAGAGCCGGCGACACGGTCGACGACGGCCGCTTGCGCTTTCATGTTCTGCGCATGGCGGGAAGGCGGATCGGCACGGTGCGCATTGAGCTGGTCGCGGAATCGTCGTCGGACGCTTCCGCCGCCGACCGGGGAGGTGAAGCATGAGCATGGACTGGCTGACTGTTCTGATGATTTTTCTGTTTATGCTGGCCGGCGGTTTTTTCGGTGCCTGCGAGACGATTCTGGTTTCGGCCAGCCGGGCTTGCCTGCATCAGCGGGCTCAACAAGAGGACATAAGGGCGGTTCTGACGATCGCCTTTATTCAACGGATGGAACGAGTTCTCGGCACCACTGTGGTAGGTGCCAACTTGACTGTGATAAGCGCGACCACATTGGCTTCAATGCTGGTTGTTGATCTTCTCGCCTACTGCAATATCGCCGCGAAGTGGAGTAGTGTCGCCAATATGATTATAATGACGCCCTTGATACTGGTTGTCTGTGAATTGACCCCGAAGGCCATCGGCCGACTGCATGCCGACAGCCTGATTACGGTGATTGCCCCGGCTCTTCGATTCTTTCAGTATCTTTTTTATCCTCTGGTTCTAATAACCGACAAGTTCGGAGTGTTCTGCGCCCGGATGTTCGGCGGCTCCGGAACGGGCGATGCGGCGACCATCACGCGCGAGGATTTGCAGGCGATGGCGACGGCCGCCGCCGAGCACGGAATCGTGGAGGAGGATGCCGGCGCCATGATCAAAACTGTGTTTGAATTGGATCGACGGCCGTTGGCCTCGGTCATGGTGCCGCTGGTCGATGTCGTGGCCTTGCCGGAAAGCGCCTCGGTGGCCGACCTGGCAGAGGCCGCCGCCGCCGCCGGATACACTCGTTTTCCGGTGTTTCGCGCGCGCATTGACGAGATTGTCGGGGTGGTCGACCTGCGCCAGGTAATGTATGGCATTGGCGGGCAGTGGCGGGCCGCCCCGCAGCAGGCCATGCAGTTGCCGGTGGCACCGTTTGTCGACCGCGAGCCTTTGATGGTGCCGGAGACCAAGTCGGTCGCCTCGCTGCTCAACGATCTGCGCTACCGCGAATCGCCGATGGCCATCGTGGTCGACGAACACGGCGGGGTGACCGGAATCGCCACCACCGAGGATCTGGTCGAAGAGCTGGTCGGCGAGATTCGCGATGAACGGGACAAGGACGGGCATCGTCTGACCAGAGTGGCGGAAAGCGTCTATGACTGCGACGGCAAGCTGGAGGTGCGGGAGTTGTGCAATGTCCTGGGAATCGAAGTCGACAACGACGGGTTCGAGACGGTGGCCGGCCTGGTGCTCAAGCTGGCCGGGAGAATCCCGGCTCGCGGCGAGCGTTTTCGCTATCGGCAATACGAAATCG
>SLSR01000034.1 GCA_007130365.1 Lentisphaeria bacterium | reverse complement strand
GAGAAGACGCTCGAAAAGAAAATTCCGGTCAGCGACCGGCGTTGGCATGTAGAGGAAGACCACGTCGCGTACGGATCAGAAAGTGCGCTGTGCCCCTCTGGATGGCCCGAAACCCGAAACCTGAAACCCGAACTCTGCCACGAGCAATGCATCATTTCTGAATGTGAATTGAAACAAGCAACCCACTCGAACTGAAAAGGAACCCGAATTTATTTGGCGAAACCATGATTTTGCATTTTCAAGTGAATTATTAACGCCATGTCCATCAATTCGCAGAAAATCCCCTTCGACCCGGCCAAGTGGCCTTTTTTCTATGGCTGGTTCATGATCCTGGCCGCCGGGCTCGGCATTCTTTCCAGCATCCCCGGCCAGACCTTCGGGGTCTCGGCCTTCACCGAGCCTCTGATCGAAAGCCTGCCGATCGACCGCACCGGGATCAGCCTGGCCTATATGCTGGGAACCGCCGGCAGCGCCCTGCTCCTGACCTGGGGCGGCAAGGCCTACGACGCCTGGGGCGCCCGCATCACCGGGTTCGCGGCCGCCTCTCTGATGGGGCTGGTGCTGCTTTCCCTGTCGCGCCTGGAGTGGCTGATTGAAAGTCTGACCGGCGCCCTCGGCGAGTCCCGCCGTGAAGCGGTCGCCTTTGCCCTGCTCGCCGTCGGCTTTCTGGTCTTGCGCTTTTCCGGACAGGGTGTGCTGACCATGGCTTCACGCAACATGCTGATGAAATGGTTCGACCATCGACGCGGCCTGGCCAATGGCATCATCGGATTGTTCGTGCCGGTAGTGTTCTCGGTTTCGCCTCTTCTGCTCAACCTGCTGGTGCTCCGGCAAGGCTGGCGCCAAGCCTGGTTCACACTTGGCGTGGGGGCTCTGCTGGGAGTGGGACTGTTTATCCTAGTCTTCTTTCGCGACAATCCGGAAAGCTGCGGCCTGCGGCCGGATGGCGGCCTGCAGCCATTGCCCAACGATCCGCGCCACGACCCGGTTCGCGACTTCACCCTGAAGGAGGCCAGGAGAACCCTCAGGTTCTGGGTGTTCAACCTGACCATCGCCCTGCACGCCCTGATCAGCACCGCCCTGACCTTTCATATCGTGTCAATCTTCGATCAGGCTATGATCGATCAGAAGAAAGCCTTCGCCATCTTTATTCCCTCCAGCATAATCACCGTGTTCATGGCCTTTTTCTGCGGCTGGATCAGCGACCATATCCGCCTGAAGAAACTGTTGTTCGTACTGATGGCCGGCACCGCCATCGCGATCGGCGGTATATTTCTGCTGAACCGGCCGGCCGGCTATTGGCTGGTGGTTCTCGGCAATGGAATCGCGGGCGGCGTCTTCGGACTGCTGATGACCGTCAGCTGGCCGCGCTTCTTCGGACGCCGCCATCTCGGGGCGATCAGCGGCTTCCACATGTCGTGGGTGGTCGGCTTCAGCGCGGTCGGCCCCTACTTGATGGGGCTTTCCCTTCAACATTTCGGCAGCTACCGCCCGTCATTTACGGTCTGCCTGGCAGGACTGGCGATTCTCTTTATATTAGCTCTTGGCATTGACAGGCCAGCCCGTCCGAACGCCTCAGGCGCCAATCGGAGCAAGCCGAGTCCACAGCCTCCGCCAGCGCGATAGACACCGGAGTCGACGGCATGACCAACCCATTCGAGACCATTCCGCTCACCGGCTGGTATCCCGGTCACATGCTCAAGGCGGGACGCCAGATCCAGGAGCAACTGCGCCTGGTCGATCTGGTGGTCGAACTGCTCGACGCCAGGATTCCGCAGACCTCGCGCAACCCGGCCTTCGACCGCCTGCTCGGCAACAAGCCGCGATGTCTGATCCTGACCAAGCGCGACCTCGCCGCCGATCCGGCCACCCGCGCCTGGATCGAGTGCTTCAAGCAGAACGAAAACACCACCGCCCTGGCACTCGACTCGCGCAATGGCCGAGAAGTCGGCCGACTCCTGCCCCTGTTTCAGCGCCTGGTAAAGACCGAAGCCCGAACCGGACTTGCCAAACGCGCCCTGCGCCCGCCGCGCATCATGATTGTCGGCATTCCCAATGTCGGCAAATCGACCTTGCTCAACCGCCTCGCGGCCGGCAAAAAGGCGCAAGTCGGCCCGCGCCCCGGCGTCACCCGCTCCCAGCAATGGGTGACCCTGCGCGACCGACTCGAACTGCTGGACACGCCCGGAGTTCTCTGGCCGCGCATCCAAGACAAGACCACCGAACTGAAACTCGGCTTGGCCGGCACCATCAAGGACGAGCTGATCGGAGAGGAGCTTCTGGCTGAATACCTGCTCTGGTGGAACCGAAACCACCGGTCGCCACTGTCATTTTCCAGCTACGGCATCGAGTCGCCGGGCCGGGATGCAGAAGCCATGCTCGAACAGATTGCCCGCCGCCGCGGACTGCTGCAAGGCGGCGGCGAAATCGACCGCGGCCGCGCCGCCAGCGCCCTGCTTCATGACTTCCGGGCCGGCAAGCTTGGCCGGACCACCCTCGACGGCTTGCCAAATCAGGAAAACCGCCTATATTAGTGGTAGGCTTTTGCCTTAAAACCAAAGCGCAAGACCCGCGGGCAGACCACCGGCCGGACGCCGCCAGCGCCGGGCTTATGCCGGCGGAACGAGCGTTTGATTGTGTCGCCGGTCGGCAACCGACCGGGTTCAATCGCCCCGGGCCAGCCTGCCGCGACCAGGCACGCGGCGCAGACTTCAGCCCGCGGGCAAAGACAGAAAACGCGGGGGCGCCCGACCGGGGCGCGGTTGAATGCATGAGGTGCGAAGAGCGCCGGGTTCACCCCATGAAAAGCAGAGGCCGTGTCGCGATGAAAAAGGCGAAGATCATAGTCATCGACGGCTTCCCGATCATTCGGGAGGGGCTGGCCTGCCTGATCAACCGGCAGCCCGATCTGACGGCCGCCACCACGGCCGGCTCCTGGGACGAGGCATTAATGGCGGCAGAACAGCACCTTCCCGACCTGGTGATCGCCGATTTGGCGCTCGACGGCTGCAACGGATTGCGGCTGATGGAAACCATTGGCAGCCGCTTTTCGCAGATCAAGATTCTGGCTCTTTCCGCGCACAGCGAATCGATGTACGCGGAATACGCCCTGTGCGCCGGGGCCAGCGGCTATGTGCGCAAACAAGAGGCCACAGAACGCATTCTGCAGGCGATCAGGGAAGTGCTCGACGGCAATATTTTCATCAGCGAGAAACTGGCTCGGCGCATCCTGGAGGCCGACAGCCGAACAGGCGCAGCGCAAGCCGTGAACCAAAGCCCCGGCCGCTCCATGGTCAAACCCGAAATTTTCCGGCAGATCAAGCAACAATTCACGACCTGAACAGAACCAACGTCAATTGACGCAGACATCCCAAAAAATCACCTCCGATTCATCCAAGGTTTTTCTGAGTCGACTGGTCGCGCTGCTGGCCTCGCTGATCCTTGCCGTCCTGGTGGCTCGCGTGCTCGGCCCGGCGGGTCGGGGCGAATTCGCCCTGGCCTTCCTGCTGCCGACCATGATCCTGCTCTTCTGCGAAGGCGGAATCGAATCGACTTCAATCTACTTCGGAGCCCGGCGCGACTTCGGCCGCCCCGTCTTGCTCGGCGGTTTGCTGGCCTTGTCCGCGCTGGCCGGAACCGTCGGCCTGCTGGTCGGACTGGCGGTCGCCCCACTCTTCGGACAGAGACTGTTCCCCGGCGTGGCCACCCCGGTGCTCCTGGTCGCGGTCGCGATTATTCCCGGACGGGTTTTTCTCGGCCTGGGCCGGGGTCTGCTGCTGGGTCGGGGCAAGACCGGAAAATACTGCTGGCTGACGGTTCTGCAACCCGTCCTCTGGCTGGCCGCCGTGGTCGCCCTGGTCGCCTGGTTCGGCGGCACCGTGGCCATCGTAATGATCGCCATCCTTCTCTCCTTCACGGCCGCCGGCATGGTGGCTCTGCTCTGGACCTGGCAGGAGTACGGCGCCGACGGCCGGCCGCGCCTGGAGCGCGACTTTCTGCGCCAGGCCGTCGCCTACGGACTGCGCCTCAATCCGGCGGTGGTTCTGAACTTCCTCAACTATCGCGTCGACCTGCTGCTGCTCGGTCTGCTGCGCCACGATGTCGAGGTTGGCTTCTACGCGGTCGCGGTGGCGGTCGCGGAAAAGCTCCTGCTCTTTTCGCGCTCGATCTCGACCGCCCTCTTCTCGTCGTTGTCCGGCAGGCTGGCGGATTCCGAGCGCAGTCAGTTGACGGCGAAAATCACGCGCGGCCTGCTTCTGCTTTCGCTCGCTCCGGCCGCCCTGCTCTGGATGCTGTCCCCGCCCGGCATCGCGCTTCTCTTCGGCCGCGAATTCACGCCGGCCGCCGCCGCCCTGCGCGCTCTGCTGCCGGGGGTGGTCATGCTGGGCGGCGCGCAACTGATCGCGGCCGACGCCATGGCCAGGGGCCGGCCGGGCTTGAACTCGTGGAGCGGGGCGGCGGCGGCGGTGGCGAATATTCTGCTCAACCTCTGGTGGATTCCCCGCTTCGGCATAGTCGGCGCCGCCTGGGCGTCGACGGTTTCCTACACTATGATGTTCACAATCCGCCTGCTTCTGTTTCTGCGGATCTCGCAAATGCCGTGGCGGGCGATCCTGCTGCCGCATCTTTCCGACTTGCGAATGGCGCGGAAACACGGCCTGGCGCTGGCCCGGAAACTACGCCATCCGACAGACCAGTCAGACAACCGACACTCGTAGCATGAAAATAATCTTTCATTATCCGGGACCCTTTTACGATCAGCCATGCAATGGCGAACAAAGACGCCCACCGCAAATGCGGCAGGCCTTCGAAGACCTGGGCTGCGAAGTCTACAGCGTGTTCGGCAACGCAACCGAACGCCGGCAAAGGTTGAATCTGCTTAAAGGCCGCATCTCCGACTACTCGCTGCTCTATTCCGAAAACTCGACTCTGCCTTTGCGTTTGGTCGAGCCATCTCATCTCCCCCTCTATCCCAGCCCGGACTACGCCCTGTTCCGCACTGTCGCCGCCAAAGGTTTGCCGGTCGGCGTCTTCTACCGCGACTTCCATTGGCGACGGCCGGGATTCGCCCGCCAGATTGGCCTCTTGAAATACGGCCTGGCCTATCCCTTCTACTGTTCGGAAGTGTCCCTTTACCTGGAGACCACGCGAACCGTCTTTGTGCCCTCTCTTCGCACTGCCGCCATGCTGCCGAGACTGCCGCGAGACCGAATCCGGGAGCTGCCGCCCGGCGGCGAAATCCAGGACTTGGCAACCAACCCGGGAGAACAGCCGCTAAAAGTCGTGTATGTCGGAAACGCCCTTCCGCCAGTCTACGATCTGCGCCCCCTGCTCCAGATCATGCACGATTTGCAGAATTCGCCGATCCGTCTGCGCCTGACCGTGCCCGACGAGGCGCGCCTCGCCTTGCGCCAAACCCGGTCTTTTCCGCCAAACACAGAGTTCAAGGCGGCGAGTGGCGAAGGTATTGCCGAAGCCTACGCCGGACAGGATCTGGCCATTGTCTTCCTTGTCTCGCAATATGCCGGCGACACCGTTTCGCTCAAACTATTCGAGGCGGTCGGATACGGTCTGCCCGTGATCGCCCTGAAAGGCACGCGATGCGGCGAACTGGTAGAGCAGGAAAGACTGGGATGGTGCGTGGAAATTCACGAATTGCCCGAACTGCTGCGCCACTTGACAGCACACCGGAAAGACGTAGGGGAAAAGCGCGAGCAAGTCTTGCGCAGGCGTGAACGCCACTCCTGGCAGGCGCGGGCGCGACAGGCAATCGAATGCCTGCTTGAAGGTCGCTGAAAAGTTAATTCGCAACCTTCGCCTGCCGCCTTGTCCGGCCGCCACCTGCCCCGAGCGCCGGCCGGGAACAATCCTGGATTATAGCCTGGGTCGCAAGGATTCGTACAGCCGCTCGTACTCGTCAACCATCCTTTCCGTCGTCCACTTCATTTGCGGAGTCCGCAAATCCGTTCGCGCCCAGCGCAGCAGCGCCTTGCCCGCGATCTCCGGACAGGAAAAATCGACGCATTCCCCATTCTTGTATCCGGCCAGCAATCCGGGCAATGCGTCAACCCGGGAAGCGACAATCGGTATGCCGTGCGCCATCGCCTCGACCAGAGCCAGACCAAAGCCTTCGAACCGGGAAGGCATGACGAAAAGATCGAAGGCTCCGATGCAGCGGGCCGCGTCGGCCCGGAAACCAGGCAGGCTGACCTTGAGATTATGCGGTGTTTTTTTTCGCATTTCCCGCAGCTCCTTCCGCTGCTCGCCCTCGCCGATGATCACCAGCCCCCATTTTTCGCCAACTGGAATCGTTGCGCTCATCCGATTGAAACAGCGCAGCAGCCGGTCGTAGCCCTTCTGCCAGGACAGATATCCGACCGCCCCGAGCACCCGGTTGCAGTCGTCAACCCCCCAGGCGTTGCGAAGTTCGCATATTTCGCCTGCCCGCAATTCCACGGACGGATCGATGCCGTTTTCCACCACTTGCACTGAATCGCGGGGAATTCCGACGCGCCGACAAAAATAATCGGCGGCCGGTTCGGAGACCGCAGTCAGGCAATCGCTGCGGCGGCAGGTGAAGCGTTCACAGACAAACTGCCAGCCGCGCCATTTGCGCTTGTCGCAATTGTGTATTGTATTGATCAGCCGGCCGCCGCGAAAAGAGCCTCGCAGCAGGCGGCCTGCCAGGTTGGCGTGAAACAGATGCGAATGCACGATTTGTGGCGGTTCGGAAGCAAGCAGCGCCGAGAGTCTGCGAAGTCGCCATGGCCTTCCCTTGGTCAAGTTCAAACTGTACACCGCAATCCCCGCCTGCTTAAGTTCGTCGACGATCGCGACGCGCGCCCGGTCGGCAACCGGCAGCGGCTGCAATGAAACCACGCGCACTTGGTGGCCGCGCGTCTTCAGGGCACGCGAAAGATTGCAGACAACCCGTTCGGCGCCGGCCGGATAAAGTTCGGTAATAAGTTGCACTATATTCATGGCAGAAAAGACAATATAGCCTGAAATCCAGCAAACTCGAAACCTCTGGCAAGACCGGAGCAATCACGCGGCAGATCCGGCTTCTTGACTTGCAACGGCCCGATCCGCAGCTATTTTTAGGCTCTATTCTCAAAACGAATGGGTTGTTAATAGTTTTTTCTTAGACTTTGTGGGTAACAGCTTGGTTTCAGGTGTCAGGTTTCAGGTGTCAGGAGAGAATAATGGCAGAAAGCACCTATATGGCCATGCTCAAGAAATACATATCGCAAGAAACCTTGCGCCAGTATAGAGATCGCTACACGGATCAGAAAGTGCGCTGTGCCCCTCTGGATGGCCTGAAACCCGAAACCCGAAACCTGAAACCCGAAACCCGAACTCTGCCACGAGCAATGCATCATTTCTGAATGTGAATTGAAACAAGCTACCCACTCAAAGTGAGAAAGAACCTATTTTTATTTACCGCAGATATGACCCCCATACACCAAGGAAACTACATGCCATGAGCGAACAAACAGTTTTCCCCGGCGAAGTCGCGGCCAGGCTGGGCAAATCGAAAGTCGTCGCGGTTCTGATCATCGACAATCCGGAGGACGGCCCCCCCCTGGCCAAGGCGCTGCTCGAGGGTGGGGTCGACATCATGGAGCTGACCCTGCGCACCCCGGCCGCCCTCGGCGCCCTGACCCTGATCAAGCGTCAAGTCCCGGAAATGGTCGCCGGCATCGGCACGATTCTGACCCCGCGGCAAGTGGCCGAATGCCAGGCAGCCGGCGCCGAATTCGGCGTCGCCCCCGGCTTCAACCCGCACGTTCTCGCCGCCGCCAAACAGCATGGACTGCCGTTTGCGCCGGGCATCTGCACGCCCTCGGAAATCGAATGGGCGGCGGAGGCGGGGTGCCGCACTCTCAAGTTCTTCCCGGCCGAAACCGCGGGCGGCCTGAAGGCTCTGCGGGCCATGGCCGCTCCCTACGCGCACCTGGGACTTTCATTCATTCCCCTGGGCGGCCTCAGCCAGGACAATTTCCTCGACTACCTGCGGGATCCGGCCGTGCTGGCGATTGGCGGCTCCTGGCTGGCCAGGCGCGAGGAGATACGGGAGCATCAATGGGCGGCGATCACGGCCAAGGCGGCGCAAGCTCGAACCGCGGCGCAGAATTTGTCGTAGGCGAACCGCGCCGCAACTTGAACGCAGTGCGTGATACAGGTTACACAAATATACGCAGATGAAGCGGTAGAGCAATTTGAACAGAAGGGGGGCAGGAACCGCCAATGAACGCTAATGATCGCGAATTATATCGATCAATATTGAGCCGGACAGAAGCATGGTTGGCGATGTTCCCTGGGTTTTATCTGTGTAAATCTGCGTAATCTTTGGTTTTCTCTTGCCAATTCGTTGTGCCGTTGCGGGCATCGCATCAGACGGCGGGGTCGAAAAAGCGATCCGCAATCACCCGCCAGCGCAATTCGCCTTCGACCTTGCGCTCCAGCCAAAGTCGGCAATCCGGCTGATCCTTCAACCTGGCCAGCTCCTCCACCTCCCGATCGGTGCAGCGGAAGAGAATCGCGTCAAGCCAGGCCTTGGGTTTGACTTGAGCCAAGTTGTTCTCGGCCCGCCGCAGAGTCCGGTGGCGAATCCGGTCGCGCCCCGCGAGGAAGCCGAAGACCCCCGCAATCCCCAGCCAAAACGGCCAGATCGGCAAGCCCCACCAAAACATGGTGCGAACCACTTGCGCAGCCAGCAGAGCCAGGGTCGAGCCCAGCAGCAGAAAACTGTCGCGCGGCGACTCGAAAACCCCGCCAAAACGCCGCCGGAAACCGCTCTCGGAAATCCGATAGGCAAAGCGTTCCTCATAGGCCGAGCTGAGATAGCACAGGCGGGCGACATGACACATCTCGTGCGCCAGGATTTCCTGGCGGTCGTAGATGAACCATTTGCGGTGCCTGGCGAAGGTGCGCCGGACAATCATCAAAGCGAACATCTCGGGATAGAAGTAGTAGGCGCAACCCCCGAACAACCATGAAAAGGAAGGATTGACGAAAAAGCCCGGCACCCAGTCGGCCTGGCAGCCATAGCGGGTCAGGGTTGGCTGCGTCGATTGCCGCAGCAAGTCCACCGGAATCCGATCCTCGGCCCGCAGGCGCAAATCTTCGCAGACGAATTCGCCGGCCTCGGCCAGGGTCTTTTCCATGGCTTCCAGCCGCTTGAACAGCCCGCGCAGGCGCTCGGCATAAGCCGCCAGATCCTCGCCCGGAGCGACTGGCAGGCCGCCGGAGTCAAGCTCGGCCAGCGCCTGGCTGTCGCCTTCTTCCGCCCGAGTCAGAAGGGGCGGAAAGGCCGGGCGTTCCGTTTCGCTCTCGCTCATGCCTTTTCCTCAGTTGTTTTTGCGGAAGAATTCCGGATGCCGCTCTTCCATCAGTTTGACGGCATAGCCGCGACCGGTCTCGCGCAAACGCTGGCTGTAGTTTTTATTGAACCAATCCTTGGCATGAGTGGGGCCGCCCTCCTCGATGACTTTCCACAACGGATCAATCGGACAATGACCAGGCTGACTTTTCATCATGCGCTCGTGCCAATGGCTGAGGCGATATACCGCCTCCTTCACCAAGTCCGGGTTTTCCGTCGCCAGATTATTCTGTTCATGCGGATCTTGCTCCAAGTCGAACAGCATTTCATGGTCGAACAGATGAAAGCCATCGTGGTAGGTGCGAATGTAGAGCCAGCGATCCCAGCGCACCGAACGCTGGCAGACATGAGCGCATTGACTGAGAATCAGCTCGTCGCGACCCTCGTCCCTGTCCCCGAGCAGAGAGGTGGCGAAGCTGCGCCCGTCCCATTCGGGTCGGGGCGGCGCCTGGAACAGTTCGGCCAGAGTCGGTGCCAAGTCGAGATTGTAGTGCAGCGCCCGTCTCCGGCCGCCGACCGCCACTTTCTGCGGCCAGCGCACGATAAAGGGAATCCGGCAGGTCGGGTGGTCGGCGGTGGCGTGTTCGGCATACAGTCCTAGTTCGCCGAAATTCTCGCCGTGATCGGCCGAAACGATAATCATCAAATCGTCCAAAACCCCCAGATCCTCCAACTTGTCCAGCAGTTTGCCGATATGCTGATCCATATAGCGAATGCCGCAGTCATAGCCATCGAACAAGTCTTTCAGCCGCTCCATGGTCGGGATGTCGCCCGGCTGGCGCGGCCATTTTTCGGGCACTTGGTTGTCCCACATGTTGATATCCTGAGCGGTATGTGGCCCCGGCAGCCGATTGTGCTCGGCCAGCACATCCGCCGTGATCCAGTCCGGCATCGGTTCGTCGGCGAACGGATTGCCAAAGTCGGCCGGCGCCCGATAGGGAGTGTGCGGATCCCAATAGTTGACATGCAGGAACCAATGGTCGTCGGTGCCGTTGCGCTCCAGCCAATCAAGGGCGGTCGGAGTCACCTCCTCGGCCGATTCAACGCCTCTCTTGCCGGTGTCGCAAATTTCATTGAAACCGGCGTAGAAGCTATAGCTTGAATGCCGCTCGCCGAACCCTCCGACATAGGTTCGCTTGGCGCACCCGGCTCGAGCCAGTGTGTTGGGCAGCGAAAGTTGCCGCAAACTGTCGGAAAAACTGCGGGTAGAACCGTCGTGCCGCCGGTCGGCGGCCGTGCCGTCGTGCCCGACCTGCCCGGTATGAATGCCGAACTGTCCGCTCATCAAAGCGGCCCGCGAAGGCAGACAAGGCGCGTCCGAACAATAATAGTTCTCGAAGACTGCACCCTCGGCCGCAATCCGGTCGATATTCGGCGAAGTGTTTCGCCGGTAGCCATAGCAGCCCAGATGATCGGCTCTGAGAGTGTCCAGATCCAAGTAAAGAATACGCATAATGCTATCACTTTCTCCATTCGCTTAAAACAAAATCGGATGACCACTCGCGGGGCAAATCCGACTTGTTACAATAATTGAAGGCGGCTCTGATGCAAGCACGCCAACCAAAGCGCCGCAACCTGTCAGCCATCGGTGCAGAAACCACAAAACACGTAAATTTTGAATGATGAAGGTTGAAGGACAACAATTCAGGATTCATCATTCTACGGATTTCCGCGAAGAGCCGAAAATCTGCACTCTTAATCGTTTGCCCCTGGCCGCATTTTTGGTTGCAAGGCCGGGCAGGCCATATATCTTACGCTTTCACGAAAACGAAAAAGGAACAGGTATCGTGCAGAACAAAAAGATTGTCGACTGGGTCAACGCCTCGGTAGGCCGCCTGAACCCCTACCAGCCGGGGCGTCCGATCGAAGAGGTGGCCCGCGAGATCGGCCTGGCTCCCGAGCAGGTCTGCAAACTGGCTTCGAACGAGAACGCGCTCGGGGTCTCGCCCCTGGCCGTCGAAGCCATGCGGCGGCATGCCGAGGACATGCACCTGTATCCGGATGGCAGCGCCCACTACCTGCGCCGGAAGGTGGCGGGGGAATTCGGCGTGGAACCCGGACAAGTCGTGTTCGGCGCCGGCTCCAACGAACTGCTTGAGTTCATCGGCCATTGCTTCATGGGGCCGGGCCGCTCGATCGTGGTTTCCCAGTATGCCTTCGTGATCTACAAGCTGCTGGCTCTGATGTTCGGATCGGAGATCGTGGAGACCCCGGCCGTCGAACTGGGGCACGACCTTGACGCAATGGCCGCCGCCGTGCGTCCCGACACCCGGGTCGTCTTCGTCTGCAACCCCAACAACCCGACCGGAACCTTTCTGCGCGAGCGGGAAATCGCCG
The DNA here is from genome assembly GCA_007130365.1 of Lentisphaeria bacterium. Classification (GTDB taxonomy): domain Bacteria; phylum Verrucomicrobiota; class Lentisphaeria; order Oligosphaerales; family PUNB01; genus SLSR01. Next base: position 7,738 of record SLSR01000034.1, on the reverse strand, counting down.
CCTTTGTCGAAAAAATTCCGAGCGACGTCCTGATCGTCTTTGACGAGGCCTACGCCGAGATCGCCCTGGAGCCGATGCCCGACACCCGGCAGCGGGTGCTCGAACGCGACAACTGCCTGATGCTGCGCACCTTCTCCAAGGCCTACGGTCTGGCCGGACTGCGGATCGGCTTCGGCATCGGCTCGCCCGACCTGATCGCGGCGCTTGAAAAGCCGCGGCAGCCCTTCAACACCAACCGGATGGCGCAGGAAGCCGCGGTCGCCGCCCTCGACGACCGGGATTTTCTGACCCGCACCCGCGAGCTTTGCCTTCAGTCCCGCGCCTATTTCGAAGAGCAGTTCAAAAAAATGGAGCTGCCCTGCGTTCGCACTGCCGGCAACTTCATCCTGGTCCAGACCGGGGACGGCGCGAAGATCGCGAAACAGTTGAGCGACCGCGGCGTGATCGTCCGTCCGGTCGTTCCCTATGGTCTGCCCGAGCATATCCGCATCACCTTCGGCACCATGGAGGAGAACCAACGAGTGATCGCCGAACTGCGACAGATGCTGAACTGAAGCTCTGGAACAGATCGGGCGGAGCAGACAAAGCGGACGACCCAGAGCCGTGTCCGTCCGCCCCCGCCCGTGTCTGCCCGTTTCCGTCCGTACGGCAACCTCGGCCCGTGAACCAGGCAGGCCAGTCGTCGCAGGTTGACGGCAAGGCATTGGACATTATAATAAATCACCAATTGTTCAGTCAAGCACAATAAAAAAGCGAGACATGTCAATGGCGCTTTTTCGAAAACCCCAGTACTCCACGGTCCGAGCCTCCAAAAAGGAGATTCCCGAGGGATTGTGGATCAAATGCAAGGGATGCGGACTGGTGCTCTATCAGAACAAGATAAAGAGCAACCAGAACGTATGCCCGGAATGCGACTATCACTATCCTCTGACCGCATGGGAGAGGATCGACGCGCTGACCGACCAGGATACCTTTTCGGAGATCGACGCCAACCTGGAGTCGGTGGACGCTCTCGATTTTTCGGGCAACCGGGTCTATCCCGAAAAACTGGCGGCTTCAAAGCAGAAGACCGGGATGAACGATGCAATCATCTGCGGACTCGGACAACTGGAGGGGAAAAACTACGCTCTGGCGGTGATGGATTTCCGCTTCCTCGGCGCCAGCATGGGCTCGGTGGTCGGCGAGACGTTCACCCGGCTGGCCGAACTGGCCCGGCACGAGCGGCTTCCCCTGGTGGCGGTCACCGCCAGCGGCGGCGCCCGCATGTACGAAGGCATGCTCAGCCTGATGCAAATGGCCAAGACCTCCGGCGCCCTGGCCCGCTATCGCGAGGCCGGCCTGCCCTACCTGGTGATCATGACTCACCCGACCACGGCCGGGGTCAGCGCCAGCTTCGCCTCGCTCGGCGACTTGATTCTGGCCGAACCCAAAGCCCTGATCGGCTTTGCCGGGCCGCGCGTGATCAAGCAGACCACACAGTCCGAGCTGCCGGCCAACTTCCAGACTTCCGAATTTCTCGTGGAACACGGGTTTATCGACCGCGTCGTGCCGCGCTCCCGGCTGCGCCATGAATTGTCGCTCTTCCTCGACTATTTTTCGGGGGCGACTGGCGAAAACGCTTCGTGACGCTATACTCTGACTGCCGTTGTTGTTCTGTTTCGGAGCCGGATGGTGGGGCGACGTGAACCGGGTCAGGTTCGGAAGAAAGCAGCCCTAAGCGAAAACCCCAGGTGTCCGACCACTCCGGAACAGACAACACGGCTTCTCCACGTTCCCGGCCCGGAACCAAAGACACAGCAGAGATTCAACTTCGAAGGCCGCTCATGAGCTATCAAGTCCTGGCCCGCAAATGGCGACCGCAAAAATTTGCCGACATGGTCGGCCAGGAGCATGTGGTGCGCACCCTGCAAAACGCCCTGCGCAACCATCGGGTCGGACATGCCTATCTCTTCGTCGGCCCGCGCGGCACCGGCAAGACCACGACCGCCAGAATCTTCGCCAAAGCCCTCAACTGCGAAGTCGGAGACGAAGTCGCCGAACCCTGCTGCCAGTGCGAATCATGCCGCCAAATCGCGGCCGGCAACTCGCTGGACGTGGTCGAAATCGACGGCGCCTCGCACAACAAGGTCGAGGACGTACGCGAACTCCGGGAGAATGTGCAGTACACCCCGACCAGCGACCGCTACAAAATCTACATCATCGACGAAGTCCACATGCTTTCCAACGCGGCCTGGAACGCCCTGCTCAAGACCCTCGAAGAGCCGCCCCCCCATGTCAAGTTCTTCTTCGCCACCACCGAACCGCACAAAGTGCTGCCGACCATTCTCTCGCGCTGTCAGCGCTTCGACCTGAAACGCCTGTCGGCCGGCCTGATCGCCCAGCGACTCGCCTGGATCGCCAACCGCGAATGCGTCAAGATCGACGAGCGGGCGCTGGCCGCGATCGCCCGCGCCGCCGACGGCGGCATGCGCGACGGACAATCGATCTTCGACCAGGTCATCTCCTTCGGACAATACGAGGACTCGCGCCCGATCGGCGAGGAGGACGTGATCAGCGTCTTCGGCCTGGCCTCCAGTCGCGAATTGCACACCCTGGCCCGGGCTCTGATCAACGACAGTCCGGCCGAACTGGTCCGGCTGGTGCAGGAACTCGCCGACCGCGGGCGCGACCTGGAAAGGACCTACGCCGATCTGCTGGTGTTCATGCGCGACCTGCTCATCGTCCTGGTCTGTCCCGAGCCGCGCGAACTGCTGGAAGTCGGCGATGCGGAAGCCGGGGACTTGCTCGAACTGGCCGCCGCCACCGACCAGGGGACGGTGCGGCGGATTCTGGAGAGGCTGATCGACTGCGAGGCCTGGCTGCGCAACGCCCTCAACAAGCGGGTCTATCTCGAGGTAATCATGATCAAGGTCATGCGGCATGCGCACAGCCTGCCCGTGGAAGCCGTGATCGAAAGGCTCAATCAACTGCGCCGCCACGGACTGCCGACCCCGCAAAAAACCGGCGGCGAAGATCGCCCTCAAAGCGGCGGTCAGGCTCCCGCCAGTCAGTCCGACCGGACAAGCGCAGCGAAGCCGTCGGCCGCCATGCCTGCTCCAGCCTCCCCCCGACATGAACCGCCGGTGGCCGAGCCTCAAAAGGATGCCGCCCCCCCGATGGGAAAGACGGCGGATACACCACCCCCAGAGTCACCGGCTTCCGGCCCCGCCAGGAACGTTTCCCCGAAAGCGCAGGCTTCCCCCGCCCCTCCGGCCGATCAACCACCGGCCGGACGCATCCAGACCACGCCCTTCGACCAGCCGCCGCCGCCAGCCCTCCCTGAAAAGCCGGACGATGCCACCTATTCCGCCTCCGCGGAGCAGGCGGGGAAGGACGAAATGCGCGAGCAACCCGAACCGGCCGTCGAACCGCCGGCAGCCGAGCCTCCGCCCGGGGAGGCGCGGGAAGCCCGGCACAACGACGACTGCGCCGCCGTCTGGCACCGCCTGATCGAACAGGCCGGGGAAGATCCGCACCGGCGCGGCCTGCGCAACCATATGCAGGAAATGCGCCCGGTCAGCTACCTCGGCGACGCCTTGATCGTGGCCTACGACGAAGAATTTCCGCGCGAGCACGCGGCCACCCTTTGCCGTCCGGAAACCATCCGCTACCTGGAGGGACTGCTGCGCCGAGACCAGGGGCGGGAAAACCCCAGAATCGTGATCAAAAAATGGAGCGAAGAGCTCTCCGACGACCGCAAAAGGCACCTGGTCTCCACGCCGGAGGTCAGACAGCGGGTGGAGAACGACCCGTTTGTCAAGCGCGTCCTCGACTTGTTCGGCGGCGAAATCGTCGACGTCCGCGGGTAAAGCAGACTCCGCGAGCCAGCCCCGCAAACCAGGGCAATCCAGACATTGATCCTGAACAACGCATGAAACCACGAACCATCATTCCGCCTTTGCAAGTTGCGGAATGACAACCCAATGGAAGTCGGCACAACATGGTCAACATTGCAAAAATGATGAAGCAGGCCCAGCAAATGCAGGGTCGGATCAAAGAGACCCAGGCCGAGCTGGAGAGGATGGAGAAAACCTTCAGGATCGGCCGGGCCATCGAAGTCACGGCACGCGGCGATCATTCGGTCGCCAAGGTCAAGATCGCGCCGGAAGCCGTCGATCCCGAAGACGTCGAGGCGCTCGAGGATCTGGTCATGACCGCGGTCAACGGCGCGTTGCGGCAGGTCAAGGAGATCAGCCAGCAGCGCATGTCGGAACTGACCGGCGGCATGGATCTGGGCATTTAGCCCGACCATGGGCGGCTGGTTCATAGAGAGAGAAGGAACTTTGAAACAAGACGGCCACCGGTCGGGAACGACCGGGCTGGGTAGCCTCGGGTCTGCCTGCCGATCCGCCTAAGGCGGTCTCGGCGCAGGCAGGCCAGCGGGCAGACCGGCAAAGATTGCCGTGACACCCCGAAGTGGGCGCGGTTGCCGCGCCACAAACTTAATGGTTGCAAAAAATGAGTGCCAATTCAGAATATCCGGAGCCTTTACGCATCCTGATCAGAGCCTTTTCAAGGCTCCCCGGGATCGGTCGGCGCACCGCCGAAAGGCTGACGCTCTCGCTTCTCGACTGGCCGGAGGATCAGTTGCGCGAGTTCGGCGAACGCCTGAGCGGACTGCCGACGGCGGTGGGATACTGCGAGAAGTGCGGGAACTTGAGCGACCAGCAACTTTGCGCAATCTGCCGCGACCCCGGTCGCGAGCCGGAGCTGATCTGCGTGGTCGAATCGCCGGTCCAGATCATGGTCATTGAACGCGCCGGCTGTTTTCGCGGACTCTACCATGTTTTGGGCGGGCGACTGGCGCCGCTCGACGGCCAAGGGCCGGAAGACCTCAACATTGAAAAACTGTTGCAAAGGCTCGATGCGGAATCGGTTGGCGAACTGATTCTGGCGACTGGCGCCGATGTCGAAGGAGAGGCGACCGCCAATTATCTCAGGGAAATCGCGCAACGGCCGGATTTGCGAATTTCGCGCATTGCCTTCGGCATTCCGGTTGGCGGCGACATCGGCTTTGCGGACTCCGCCACCGTCGCCATGGCGATTTCCAGTCGGCACTGCGACCAATGAGCATGAAATAGCCCCCATGAAAGCCCTTTCAGTGACAGCTCCATATCTGGAACTTGCAAAACGACACGGAAAAGACTTGCATTGTGCGCCTATTGCATGTACATTGTACTTATGAAATACGAATGGGATCCGAGCAAGAACGAATGGTTGAAGCGGGAGAGAGGCATCTCATTCGAAGATATTGTCTTTCATCTTTCCGAAGGCGATGCCTGGAAAGTTGCAGACCATCCGAACCCGGCAGACTATCCGGGACAGCGGATATATTTCGTGATCGTTAACGGATACATATACATGGTTCCATATGTGGTCGAAGACGACTACATATTCCTGAAAACAGTCATTCCCAGTCGAAAAGCAACCAAAGACTTCAAAAAAAGTAGTGGGCTATCATGAAATACGACAGAGAAGAACAAAAACTGATTGACGCCTACGAGAGAGGGGAAATCAAGGCAGCGGCTCCGTCCAGGCAAGAGATTGCCGAAATCAAATCAACTGCACGGAACACGTTCAGGAAAGACCGACGGATTACCATAAGGCTTTACGAGCACGATCTGAAAGGCATCCAGAAGCGAGCCATGAAAAAAGGCATCCCATACCAAACCCTGATTTCCGGAATGATTCACCAATATGTCGAGGGCGACCTTGTCGAGAGCAAATGAACCAAGAAACTCACCGACAAAACGGCCAGTCCTGGTGGCAATCCCTCAAGTCAAGCTTGGCGGAAGGCCGCCGGTTTCTGCGAGAAGAATTGTGGGACATGGATCTGCGGCCGCTGCCGCGGATCAAGACCGCCCTGATCTCGCTTCTGCGCATTTTAAGCATTGTTATCCGCGGCTTCATCGGCGACAAGTGCTACATGCAGGCGGGCACTCTGACCTATCTGACCCTGATGGCGCTGGTGCCGGTTCTCGCGCTCATGTTCTCGGTCTCCAAGGGGCTGGGCGCCCAGGACATACTGATGCAGAACCTGGGCATGCGGCGGGTCGCCAACGCGGTCGAGTTCAGGGTCTTGCCGGAAGTCGACGCCGAGACCGCCTTCGAGCAGCAGTTCGAAATCATCGAGGACAGCCGCCTGGCCGAAATGCCGGAGCAGTTCGGCGACTTGGCAATCACCGTCTTTTCCCTGGTCGAACGCACTAATTTCAGGACACTGGGCATGATCGGCCTGCTCTTCCTGCTCTGGACCGTGGTTCGGATGATGGGCAAGGTGGAGAATTCCTTCAACAGTATCTGGGGGGTGGGCAAGCCGCGCACGCTGACCCGGAAGTTCTCGGACTATATCAGCATCCTGGTGGTGGTGCCGATTCTGGTTCTCTGCGCGACCAGCGTCAACGCCTTTCTTTCCTCGGAGCGGGCGCTGGCGCTGATGCGGGAGAATGTCGGCGACCTTTCGGTGGTCTACGAATTCGCGATTCGCTGGATCACATTCGGGGTCGTGGTTCTGGCCTTTGTCTTTCTGCTGATGTTCATGCCCAACACCAAGGTTCGCCTGTTCCCCGCCCTGATCGGCGGCTTCTGCACCGGCCTGGCCTGGTTCGCGGCGCAGAAGCTGTATTTCCTGGCGCAAAGCGGAGTCAGCGCCTACAACACGATCTACGGCACCTTCGCCGCCCTGCCCTTTTTTCTGGTCTGGCTGCATACCAGCTGGCTGATTGTATTGTTCGGCGCGGAAATCGCCTTCGCGGTGCAGAACCATCGCACCTATCGGCTGGAGCAAAGAGCAAAGAGGGCCACTCCCGCCACCCTGACCGCGCTCGGTCTGCTGGTCATGTGCGGAATCATCCGAAACTACAGCCGCGACCGGGGCAGGTCGGCGCCCTGGACGACCGAAAACTTCGCCGAGCACCATGAAATCTCCATCCGCCTGGTCGGCGAGGCGCTCCGCATCCTGCGCGAGAAAGAGCTGGTTCTGGAACTGGCCGAACAAGGCGACGCCTATGTGCCCGGCCGCGATCCCGCGCAGATCACGGTGGCCGATGTCGAGCAGGCTTTCCGGGGAGAGGTCAATCGACAGATCGACAAGGCGCTGGCGGAATCCGCCCCTGCCCTGGTTCGGCGCCTGCAGGAATATCGGGAAACATTCATTGAAGGATTGGCCGGAAACAATTTGCGCGACCTACTCGGATAAGCCATAAACACGCCAGAACTGTTGTTTTTCATCAACCATCGCTCCACGGGGATAAACCTCGTGGTGGCGTTAGAGTACCTGCCGCAACACCCTTACCCCAAAACCCTTGCCCGACCCGCTTGCCCGACCCGCCCGTACGAAGTTGGTCGGCTAAGTGTGTCCGATGAAGCGTGGCGAGTAAGTTTGTCGACTAAGTGTGTTACGCTTCATGCCCCAATACCCTTACCCGACCCGCTTACCCGACCCGCCCGCATAATTGAAGTGCCCCTTCAGGGCACATTTTTTTCTGGTTCCTTTTCAGTTTGAGTGGGTAGCTTGTTTCAATTCACATTCAGAAATGATGCATTGCTCGTGGCAGAGTTCAGGTTTCGGGTTTCAGATTTCGGGTTTCGGGTTTCGGGTTTCAGGCCATCCAGAGGGGCACAGCGCACGTTCTGATCCGTACGCGACGTGGTCTTCCTCTACATGCCAACGCCGGTCGCTGACCGGAATTTTCTTTTC
>SLSR01000084.1 GCA_007130365.1 Lentisphaeria bacterium | reverse complement strand
GAAACCTGAACTCTGCCACGAGCAATGCATCATTTCTGAATGTGAATTGAAACAAGCTACCCACTCAAAGTGAGAAAGAACCCTTTTTTTGTGATCGCTTTGCCTCTTTCTGTTTGCGGGATATTGTATCGCCAACTGCACGGGAGAAAAACGATTGGCGGCGGCGGGCGAAAATAGCGGGCAATCCGAGTCGGGGCTTGTCAGGTGCGCCTATTGCGGGGCGCCATTGGACTGGCGCTATTATTTTTGCCTGGCCTGCGCGACTCCCTATCAGCATCCGGATCGGGTGGTCTGCCGTCCGAGCCGTCCGCCGTCAGTCGACGACCAGGAGTTGATTCTGCGCGAGGTGCCGCAGGCCGGCCGCCTTTTTTTCAGCTACCTGGCAGTGATTGTGGCGGTCGGCTTTTTGAGCTGGCACTATGATCTCAGCCTGGTGCGATCCCTGGTCTTGAACTCGATTTTTCTGCTCGGCGCAACCGCCGTTTTCGCAGTGCTCTATTTTCCCGCACTGCGCGTGCAGTTTTGCCGCTTCGGCTTCAATCGCGGGGCGGCCTGGATCGGGATTCTGGCATTGGCGCCGATGCTGGCGGTCAACTATCTTTATGCAACCTGGCTCGAGCAATATGCCGAGGTCACATCGCAAGCCGAAATGTTTGGCGACTTGGAAATTGGCGCCACACTGTTTCTGGTGGCCTTTTTGCCGGGAGTAAGCGAGGAGATTGCCTTTCGGGGGCTCTTGCAGCACTGGCTGCAAGTGCGGGTGACTCCCGTGCGGGCCATGGTGCTGACCAGCCTTCTGTTTGTCGCGTTGCATTTTTCGGCATTGGCCTTTCCCTACCTTTTTGCCTTGAGCATGCTTCTGGGCTGGGTCAAGTGGCGCACCGGCAGCCTTTACCCGGTGATTGCCATGCATATATTGCATAATGCGGTGGTTGTCTATTGGCTTCAATCATAGAATGGAGGCGGCGATGATTCATTTGGTTTTAGGATTGATTTTCGGAACGCTGGCAGCGCTCGTGGCAGGCGGCAAGGGACGGAGCGCGGTCGGCTGGTTCTTCGGCGGCTTTTTCCTGGGATTGATCGGGCTGATCATTGTCCTGTGCCTGTCCAACTTGAAGGCGCAGCGGGAAAAGGAGCTGGCGGTAGCCCGCGAACAGCGACGGCTGCGCGAGCAGCTCAAGCAGGAGCGGATCAAAAACACCTCCTTCCAGCAGCATGTGCATCATCGGCTGGATCGGCACGATTCGGCGCTGGGACTGGACACGCGAAGCACCCCCGCCTTGAACGAAGGCGAAGACGGCCAACCCAGACGGCTTGAACAACCGTCGCCCGCCGCCAGTGCCGGAGCCCCCCCGCCGTCGGTCGGCGCGGCCTGGCATGTCGCGCATCGGGATGGCGAACGCGGCCCCTTCACCCGCAGCGAGATTATAATGCAACTGCGCCGCGGCAGTCTGAACGGCCGCACCATGCTGTGGCGGCCGGGCATGGAGCAATGGCAGCCGGCCCAGGAAATCAGCGAGTTCGTCGAGGCTCTCGCGGATGCGGAGGGATTGGCATGAGCCGGCCACTGCCAGTCGAGGGCACTTTCCATCTCGAAGGCTTGCTCGAAGCCGAGCCGCTCGCCCCCGGTCAATTCGACAGCTCAATACGCGAATGGACGACCTTGACGCGCCGTGATCTCGGCTTGCACTTCCACGCGCAATTCGAAGGCGACACCCTAAATGTGATGCCGGATGACCGCTGGCTCGACGAACGGCAGACCGCCGCCTCGGCCGAAGCGGCGATCGAGGCCGCCTTGCAGAATTTGCTCGAACGCATGACAGGCGACCGGCGGCCGAGGATCGATTCAACCATTCGCAGCGTCAGGATCGGCAAGGGGAAGGAGGTGCAGACCCTCTATGCGGTGAATCAGGAGGGCAAACTGGAGCTGCGCAGCCGCGAACAGGCTGCGGACACCGCGCCGCCGCCGTTCCGCCCGAGCCGGCGGCAGCGTTTGCAGGCCGCCGCCGCGGCGGCGACCGTGATCCTGACCCTGTTCCTGCTGTCTTCGCTGTTTGTCGACTACCGCGCCTTGTTCAGCGGACTGATCGGCGATCTGCGCCCGATTGACTTTGCCGCGGTGCAGGTCGAGTCCGGGCCTTTCGAACCCTGGCTTGCGGTCGAAGTGTCGGCCGGCCGCCGTTTTCGCAATGAGCTGGAGATCCGTGTCACGCCCAGCCCCCGCCTGCGCCGCCTGCTACTCGACTTGCAGCGCGGCGAGTTGCCGCCGGAGCTGCCCTGGCGCGACCGCCTGGCGGTGGAGGCAGTCGCCAGAGGCATACTGCATATTGCCTTTGTCGATGACGAAGGAGAGGCCTTCGGCTTCACCCGGATTCGACTGTCGAATCTGGAAGAGGCCGAGGAGGCGGCAAAGGTCAATCTGCCGCGGCCGCGCCGCTCGTTTGCCGCAATTCGGCTGGATTATTGAAGCCATGAATCGATGGAGAATTGGTGGAAAGATCATAAAATCACAATTGTGAAGAGGCCATAGCCATGAGAGTGGTGGAAAGTGGATTCAGCGACCGTTTGGAGTTTCGCTCCGGCGGCGGAGTTGGAGCCTTTCTCTTCAGTCTGCCTTTTATGGGAGCCGGGCTGTTCATCATGTTCAATGTGCTGTTCATGGACAGCGGTATCCCTCTGTTTCTTTGGTCTGCCCTTCGGGGCGGTCTTCTTTCTGGTTGGGGCGGCGGTCGGACTGGGGCGCAGCGGCCGCCTGCTCGACCTGCGCAACCGCAGCCTGACCGCCTGGTGGGGCTTGCTGGTGCCGTTTTCGCGCCGTCGCCACAAGCTGGACGAGTTCGACAGAGTGACCATCAGCCGCGAGGTCAGGCAGTCCAAGGACTCGAGCGATACGGTCTATCCGGTGCGGTTGCTGGGCGACGCGAACAAGGTTTCGTTTGGCGAGCCGCGCGACTATTTCGAGGCGCGGCGCAGCGGCGAGCGCCTGGCCAAGTTCATGCAAGTGCCGCTGGCCGACAGCGGCATGGGAAGCGAAATCGTGAAGTCCCCCGAGCTGCTTGGCCTGAGTCTTCGGCATCAGATCCGCAAGGTCGGCGACCTGCCCCCCCTGCCGTCGCCGCCGACTATGCAATGCTCGATCAGGCGCAAGGGCAAAGCGGTAATGATCCAGGCGCAACCCCGAGGCGGCGCGGCTTTGGAGAAGGTGGCGAGGCTGACAATTATGGCGCTGTCGCTCGGTGCGACCGCCATCGTCAATGCGATACTGAAATACCTCGAGGCACTGGTGCGGCAGACCGCGGCAGCCTGAAGCGCTGGCAACCAAGGCATAAGGTCTGAAGCGAACCCCCTTGCTTGCGGTCAAACTCGGAGTAAATTAATGGCATGATCCTGAACTGCGTTCAGCGGGATCGTTACATCAAACTTAAATTGCGCTTTTGATCGCGTCGACCATCGGATTTAGCTTGTTTAACGCCATGTCAAAACTTCTTTGGATGCCTGCACTTTGGCTGGCTCTGGCGATTTGGCTGGCCGGTTGCGCAACCGTACCCTTCGAGCCTGTGCCCTGGACTGCGCTGCCCGACGAGGTTGATCCAGACGCAGTACCTGAAGCCTTCGCCGCCGCCTTGCCCGTCCGTTTCGTCAGCGAGGACACTCTGGTCTTTCGCTTTTTCTGGCGCGAGATCGCGGCTCTCGGCTATACGCGCATCGATCGCGAAGCCGGAACCTTTGCCGTAATCTGCCTGAATCACCTTGGCGTGCAACTGTTCTATATTACCGGCGACCGCCAACAAACCACTCTCGAGTATGCGATTCCCGAATTCGCCGACCGCCCGGAGTTTGTCGAAGCGATCGGCGAAGACATCAGAAGGCTGTATTTCGACTTGCTGCCGGCAGCGGAGGCACAAGTCGCCATCGGTTCGGATCGCCTGAGCTTTACCCTGCATCAGGACAACCGGCGGGTGCGTCACATCTTCGGCGGCCCGCGCTTGTTTTTGCGGCAGAAGCGGGCGCGGCAAGGGTGGCGTCGACTTTGGGACGTGACCTATTACGAATATCGACAAGTCAACGGGCAATGGCTGCCTCGCGGCATGGTCTTGCGCAATCATCGTCAAAACTATCGATTGACCCTGCGGATTCGCGAGGTTTCAATTGAAGATCAACCAAACAAAGATTAGGGAACAGGCATATGAAAGTATTGTTGACCGGCGCCACCGGCCTTCTCGGGCAGGATGTTTGTCGTGAACTGCACGATTCCGGACTTGAAGTGGTGGCCACCGACCGCAACCGGGCAGTCGACCTGCCGGTTCCGGTAAAGGTCGCGGACGTCCTGGACTATCTTAAGTGCTACGAGCTGCTCGAAGGCGTGCAGGCGGTGGTTCACCTGGCGGCCTATCCCAACGACAATGGGGGTGTGCCGCCGCAAATACTGCTCAACGAGAATCTGGCGATGCTGGTCAACCTGCTGCGGGCGGCGCATGAAAGCGGTGTCAAGCGCTTCATCTTCGCCAGCTCGGTACAGGCCATGGCGGCGCGTCGCAACGACGACGAGACGGGCAGCATATCGCCTTCCCAGCTCGACTATCTGCCGGCCGACGGCAAAATGGCGGCGCGGGCGAATACCCACTATGGCATGAGCAAAAAGATCGGCGAGGAAATTCTCGCATTCTACACGCGCGAATATGGCATGCACGGAGTGGCGATTCGTTTTCCGCATCTGATCAGCGCCCGGCATTTCGACTATTATCGAGAACGCTACAACCGCGGCGGAGCCGGACGAACAAGCGGCGGCCGCCGCAGTCGCCGCCGGATACCCAACCTGGACGAATGCTTCACCTGCCTGTCCACCCGCGATGCCGGCCGACTGATCGCGGCGATCCTCGAGCGCGACCTCGAAGGCTATCGCTGCTATTTCCCGACCGCGCCCACACCCTCCATCGGCCTGCCGGTGGCGCAGTTGATCGCCGACTACTACCCCAATGTCGAGCTGCGCAAACCGATCGGGGAAATGTCGCACCTGGTCGACATTTCGAAGATCGTCGAGGAAACCGGGTGGCAACCCCTCGACGATCTGGCGAAAACCCTCAGGGCTCCGAAAAAATAGCCCGGCATTGTAAACGGCATTCTGCCGCATTCCAAGGGGACGGCGGCCTCGCCGTCCGCAACCACCGGATCATCAGAACTCAGCGCCTCACACCTTATAAGGTCGGGCAAGCTGAGTTCTGGATTATCGCGTGTGCGAGTCACCCATTACCCGCGGCACTCACCCTTGATACTGACTGCCGCCGAAGCCGAGGATTGGATAGAAGACAAAGGGCAGAAAGATCAATCCAATGGCGAAGCCCACCCCCTTGCCGTACTTCTCGGCAAAGGCGACAGTGGCGACGATCGAGACGATAAGGTTGACCAGCGGAATAAAGAAAAGAATCAGCCACCAGCCCGGCTTGCCGGCGATCCTGAGAAACACGAACAGATTGTAGATCGGAACAATCGCCGCCCAGCCCGGCTCCCCTGCCTTGCCGAAGGTCTTCCAGCAGGCGGCAATGATGAAGATCATCAGAGCCAGCCAGACGACAATGAGAAACGGGCTGCCGCTCTCCACCGTTTCCACGGTGAAATCCAGGTCTCTTTCGAAGTCCATGTCAAAATCCATTTCATCCTCTCCTTTCGCTTGATTTCGGATTTCGGCAAAAACGCTTGCCGAACATGCCTGATCAAAATATACAGAGGCTTGCGCCATGGCGCAAGCCTCTGTATATTTTGATCAGGCATGTTCGGCAAGCGTTTTTG
>SLSR01000063.1 GCA_007130365.1 Lentisphaeria bacterium | reverse complement strand
GCAGGTCGCGCAGGAGCTGATCTTCAACGGCTCGCAGAACGCCTTCTCGCGAGGCGGCCAGACCCTGTTCCTCGACTTCAACATTCACAGCGGCGTACCCCGCTACCTGCGCTCGGTGCCGGCCATCGGGCCGGGCGGCCACTACCAACTCAGACTGGCCGACGGCCAAGTCGTAGAACTGGAGGAACAGTTGCGCGACGACACCGACCCGGCGGGCAACGCCCTGATCAACCTCTACTATCGCGACGAGGACGGCGAGCGCATTGTGCTGCGCGAACTCTACGACCAAAAGAGCGGCGGCCTGGTCTATGATCCGGAAGTGGCGGCCGACCTGAAACGGCGCGGCGAAGCGGTCGTCACCTACAGCGAATACGAAAGAGAGGCTCGCGAGTTCACCAAAGCTCTGCTCGAGGTCTGGGAGGAAGGCGACCGCAACGGGCGGGTCTTCGAATTCCCCAAGTGCGACTTCCACATCTGCGACGAAACCTTTGCCGACCCCGAGCAGTACGATGTCTTCATGCGCGCCTGCCAGTTGGCCAGCACCAACGGCTCCACCTACTTCATCTTCGACCGCGACGAAATCACCCTCAGCGCCTGCTGCCGGCTGCGCACCACGATCACCGACAACCGGATGCTCAAGCACCCGGAGTCGATGCGCTTATGCGGCTTCCAGAACGTAACCGTGAACATTCCGCAGGCCGGCTATCGGGCCAGCCGGGCCGGCCGCAAGAATCTGGAAGGCCTGTTCGCCGAGCTTGACGCCACCATGGAACTGGCGGTGCAGGCCCACCTGCAAAAGCGCAAGACGATCGCCGAAATGATCAGCGGCCCCGGTCGGCCGCTCTACCAGATCGGCAAAATCGCCTGCGACGGGCGCCCCTATGTCGAGCTGGACAACTGCACCTACATCATTGGCCTGATCGGCCTGAACGATGCGGTCAAGCACCTGTTCAACCAGGAACTGCACGAAAGCGACGAGGCGATGCGCATCGGACTGCGGATCATCGGGCACATGTTTCTCAAGGCCAAGAAACTGTCGGAAAAGTACGGGTTCAAGATCACGCTCGAAGAGTCGCCGGCCGAAAGTGCCGCCCGCCGACTGGCCAAGACCGACCTGCGCTTCTTCCCCAAGGACGCCCAAAGCGTGGTCAAGGGCGATTCCGAGGATGTCTGCTACTACACCAATTCGGTTCATGTCAGTGCCGACGCCGAAGTCTCGCTGGTCGAGCGCATCCGCCTGCAAAGCCAGTTCCACAGCCTGATCGAATCCGGCGCCATCACCCACGCCTTCGTCGGCGAGCAGCGGCCGTCCAGGGAATCGATCGCCAAGCTGGTGCAGGAAACCCATTTCCGCACGCAATCGGCGCAATTGACAATCTCGCCCGAGTTCACCTACTGCAACCACTGTCGCCACAACGCGGCCGGCCTGCTTGAAACCTGTCCGTCCTGCGGCTCCGACAAAGTGGTCGGCGAAACCCGGGTCGTCGGCTATTTCAGCAAGATTCAGAACTGGAACAAGTCGAAGCGCTACGGCGAACTGGTCGCCCGCCATCGCGGCCGCTACCAGGTGGAGTCGGCCGACAATCGGCAGATTTGGCAGGATGCGGAAGCCGCCGCCGTTGAGGCGTAGGCTGGCCAAATGAGCCTGCGGATGTCGCTCCGCCGCGAGCCGCAGGTCTAGCCTGATTGATTCATACTAATTCGGCTATGAGGCATTAGTGAGGGCGGATGAGGTTAAAATGTTTAATGTGTAATGTGTAATGTATCGGAGGACGGAGGACAGAGGTCGGTCGGGACAGTCGCGAGTCACAAAGTCACGAGACCAGGGTTCGGAATTGGAAAGGAAACATAAGAAGGGGCAATAAGCTGCCGCAGTTCCGCCTTCAGGCGGCAGCGGTAGCGAGCTTTAGCGAGCGGGCGACTTTCTCCGGCGGGCTCAAGCCGCGCCGGGGGCTGCCGCGTAAACGCGGAACTGCGGCAGTGGTGCGATCTGTCAGGGTGATCGGGATTTTCGGTGTGTTCCGTGGAATAGCGGGGAAAAGAAAATTCCGGTCAGCGACCGGCGTTGGCATGTAGAGGAAGACCACGTCGCGTACGGATCAGAACGTGCGCTGTGCCCCTCTGGATGGCCTGAAACCTGAAACCTGAAACCCGAAACCCGAAACCCGAAATCTGCCACGAGCAATGCATCATTTCTGAATGTGAATTGAAACAAGCTACCCACTCAAACTGAAAAGGAACCAGAAAAAAGCATAGACTGGGGGAATATCTGCCGCAGCTCCATCTTTCAGGCGGCAAACTTGGCTCGTGCATTATCCATATCCGCATTATTCAATTGATAAATCTTTGGCGCGGCCAAAAACAGCCATGCCGTACAACAACCAACAATCCAGGGAGACATGATAAAGATGACTGAAAACTCCGCAAAAGCCCACACCACAGAATACCAGGTTCTGGTTTTCGGCAAGGTCGGCTGCCAGAAGTGCGCGGTTCTCGAGAAGCGCCTCGACGACCTGCTGGCCAAGGATGAATGGCGCGGCTTCAGCAAGCGCAAGTTCGACCTCGGCACCGAGGACGGTCTGGTCGAGTTCGCCCGCCTCGAGTGTCTGAATCCGCAGCGCGTGCCCGGATTCGTGGTCGCCAGAAAGAACCCCGAGACCGACCGCTTCGAGCCTCTGCCCAACCCCGGCCCCAAGGCTGAGCCAGGGAAAAAGGATGTCTGCGGCAACTCGCGTCTCTATAGCTGGCTCGGTCTTCAGACCGACTATTCCGACCAGGGCCGCGGCGTCATCAGCCCGAAAATGATCACCGCCATCCTGACCGAAGCCAAAAGTGTTTGAGGGAAATCGAAAATGCAGCCGAAAGACATAATTCGCCGCCTCGTCGGCGAGCTTTCGGCCTTGGCGCGGGAAGAGAGAAACCGGGAAAAGATCGAAGGCTGGACCCGCCTCAACGACCGGCAACCGCAACGCCCGATGCTCTGAATCACCGAAATCCCCTGGCGCGAGTCGACTCCGGGGCGGCCGGCTATACAAGTCAACTGCCGCAGCCGGACAGCCATGAGGGTCGCATTAGACCAATCGACCAGTGGGGTGGCGCAACCGCCCAGATCTTCGGCGAAGTCTCACCGGAAATGCACAATGCCTTGATCAACGGTTCCACGACCCGGGTATCACCCAACTGGCCCAATGCCCGGGCGGCGGCTTGGAAGACTTCCCAATCATAATTCACCCGATTTTCCAGTACTTTGATCAGCGGCTCGACAGCGCGAGCATCGCCCAAGCAACCCAAAGCGTCGACCGCCTGTTGCTGATTTTTTGAATTGCGGCTCTTCATCAAGCAGCAATCCCTCCAGATTCTCACGGGTCAGCAGAGCCGCTTCCTGCGGTCGTTCCAGCAATGGGGCGACATCATCACCGACAGCTTGCAGATTCAATCTGGCCAATCGTTCCCGCACGAGTTCTGGCCAGGATTGCGCATCATAACGACCCACACCCTGCGTCTGGTCCAGGGCGTTTTGCAGCAATGCCAGATTCGGTTCCACCGGCGGTCGCGGCGAAAGATACCACACCAGATCATACCAATCGCGTCCTTTCGCATACTTGCGAGTGATCGCGGCATGCAGTTTCCCCGCCAGCAGCGAGGGCAGATCGTAATGCTGAAGCAGGAACGTCAGGGAACGTGTGACGACCCGTCGTTCGCAACATGCCCCCGCCGGCGGCCGCGTGTCGATCTCCACTTTGATGGCCAGTTTTTCCATCGGCATCGCCGATAAACCCGCATCATGCAGGAGTCCGGCCAGTCGCACCCAACCTGTATGCACCACCTTGCGGTCGTTCCAGGTCACTTCCGGGCTGAACCCGGCCAGTGTCAAATCCCGTTTCACCTTGGCCATCCATTCCCGGCCTTCATACCCTTCGGCTGACACCAGTGAAAAATCGAGGTCCTCCGAGAAGCGCGGCAGGTTGTGCAGGAAGCGCAGTGCCGTTCCCCCGACAAAGGCCAACGGCCGAAACGCCTCACTCTCGTGGAACGACCGCAACACAAAGGCTTGCAGATATTCCCGGAGCCGATTTAGAGCCTGTCCGGGATCCGACATGCCGCGAACCAATGCCAAAGCTTCCTCTTTCATAGCACCTCCGTTCCTTGGTTCACATCCGATGCCAGCCGGAGCCAGTGCCGGACCGCTCGATCGAGGCGCGGACTGCGAAACCGTTGCGCATACAGCTTGAGCCGTTCCGCATCGACCCGCTCAACATGCTGGTAGCGCATCTCATCCAAACGCTCCGTGGTCCACTCCCCCTCAGTCAGGTGCCAGTGATCAAGCAAAGCTTTCTCCGGCTCGGCGACCAGAAACTTCTGGTCCCCGACACCGGCGGGCGCAAATCCAAAAAAACAATCCTGCTTGATGTTGCGATAGTCAAAGACACCGAAGGGATTCTCGAAGCGACGCGGAACGCGCGAGGTCACACTGGCGAAGCGGACGACCCGTTCCGGAATCAGGTCATAGTGACCCAGTGCCCACAGAGCGCTGAGGTAGGACGGTCGGTACAACGCGTTCGCCAGCGCAACCGGGTTCACCGGAACTCGCCGGTAGGTCTCAGAGAGCGTATACATCCCGCGCCGCAAGCCGACCACCTTACCCTGCGCCATCCAGCGCGAGAGTTGAACCCGAATCGCTGCCCGCCGGTCGTCAAACGCCTGCGCCAGCAACGCCAGATCGAAGCACGGCATCCCCCCTGTTAGCTTTACGACATCGCCATAATTCATATTCGTAAGATAGCATATCCGTTATCTATTACAAACAAAAAGCGATAGCCGGGACGCCAAGCGCTCTTGTCGAGGCATAGCTCGCAGAGCAACGAAGGAACGAGCCTGCTGCTCCCACGCCCTCACCCTCATAAACAGGAACCTTCCCATTCCCCCAGGGCATTGCCTCGCCGTTCATTGTCAGACAACTTCCATCTTCAGAACTAATTTGCACGGATAGCCATGATTCTAATTCTCGGCGGATTCGATAAAGATCGCCGCAGTTCATTCATCTCGATCTCGACCACTTCAATTTGCCCGGTCAGCGATTCAATGCGTTGCTGCAGATGTTCAATTTCGCCAAGCATACCGAGTTGCGCCTTCGCAATCTCGCTGGCTGAATGAAGTTCTTCTTCCGCAGCGTGCAAGAGAGGATAAAGCCGCGCCAACTCCTGCTCATCCGCCGGACTGATATTCGCCTCGCGAATTGCCCTGATCTGCACGGACAGCTCCATCCGCTTCTGTTCGAGCAAGCGTACCTGCCGCATGGCCTCCGACTGGTTGTCCGGCGGGAAAATGCCATATTCCTGCCGCAAGTAATCCAGAGGCTCCTGGGTTTTGCGCAATTCCTCAACCAATTCCTGCAGCAACCGATCCAAACCACGCAACTTCCCTTCAACAACTCGATATGCCGATTCCCCCTGCATCTCATCCAGAACTTCCGGCACGATCCGATAACACTCATCATAAGGAAATACGAGTCGATAATCCGTTTTACTCGCACCTGAACGCCCCCCTTTGAAAATCACCCATTTCCTGCCGGCGGCAGCCGGCGGTTGTTCGACAATCGCGTCAATAACTAATCCCAGCTCTGCGCCGCCTTTTCGGTGAGTGACTTTTAAAGATCGAATATCGACCGAACCGCCGACTTCTCCTGATCGGGGCAGTCGCATACGATCCCGGAGACGCTCCTTAAACTCCGGAGACTCCAGCAATCCGGCCACGTGTTTAATGTCCTCCCGACTGGCGGACTCCCCCTCCACATGCACCTTAAGATTGGCGGTG
>SLSR01000038.1 GCA_007130365.1 Lentisphaeria bacterium | reverse complement strand
GCCATGGCCTCGAGCCCCAGTCCGCGCTCGGTCGAGCTTTTGGCGCGGCCGGCTATGGTCGTGTCGTCGACGACTGCGACCGCCGCAATATTGCTGCCGCCAAGATCAATTCCGACAGTTGCTTTTGCCATCTTCGCCGATTCCCTGATGTGTGTTGATTAGCCTGAACAATGGTCACGAAGCCATGCGTGTCGAACCAGTGGGGATTAACGCTTCCGTCCGTGAGTGCGGTTGCTTTAATGTAGCCGAAGGACGGCCTGATGGCAACCGCATGGCGAGGCAGGGCAGATCGGCAGGGCAATCGACGCGACATCTCGCCTTTGACTGAGGTATTGCAGGCAAGGCATGCGGATCACAGCCCCGCCCGGTTGCGGGCAAGGGCTTTGACCACTTTTTTCAGGCTGTCGGCGTGCTTCCACTGGCGGAAGCGCCACCAGTCCAGCATGTCCGGCGGCGGCGGGATGGCTTTCGAGTCGATTTCGGCGGGTTTTATGCCGGCGCGGATGCGGGCGCCGGCCTGGTCGATGAGCCAGAGAAAATAATCGAGCCAGCGGCGCAGTTCCGCGTCACCGCACAACGGACCGTGGCCGGGAACCAAGGTTTGCGGCCGCAAGTCGAGCAGTCGCCGGTAGGTGTCCACGATCAACTGTTTTCTCTCGCCGGTCAAATTGCCCATCCACGGGATCAGGCCCCAGCCGAACAGATCGCCGACAAACAGGATCCTCTCGGCGGGCAGCCAGACCACAC
This sequence comes from Lentisphaeria bacterium, assembly GCA_007130365.1. GTDB lineage: Bacteria > Verrucomicrobiota > Lentisphaeria > Oligosphaerales > PUNB01 > SLSR01. Next base: position 5,136 of record SLSR01000038.1, on the reverse strand, counting down.
AGTCGCCGTGGCTGTGGCAGCCCGGCATCGGGAGCATCTGCACGCTTCGCTTCTTTCCCTCGACCGTCAGGCCGGAGGCTGGCAGCTCGCGAGTCCTGGCATTGATGATTTCCGCGCCCGCCCGCTCAAAGGCCGGGTTCAAGGCCACGTGATCCGGGTGCGTATGCGTGTTCAGCACCCAGCCGACCGGCCGGTCTCCGACGGTTTCGCGCAGGGCTTGCCAGACGGCGGCTTCGGCCGTTGGCTGCTCGAGGGTGTCGACAACCAGAATCGAATCGCCCATGTCGACCCAACCCATGTTGTCCACCTCCTGGCGGGCGAACACGCCCGGCGCCAACTGGCGCAGCAGCGGTTGTTCGGCGGTTCCTGTCGGTAGGATGGTCATTTGATGCAGCCTGGTTTTTCCGGTTTTATGCTTGTGCAGATAGAATTTCTGTCCGAATTGCTGACAAGACAAAATAGCCGGGTATCGTCATAAAACAATGGAAATGCCTGGTTGATGCTTGGGGATTCCATCAAAGACCGACGCATTGCCCGGATATGTCGGCAAGCCTTGACCAAGCCGTCTTCTGCGTTTATAATAAACTGTTGCATGTATTATTGCTGTAAGGCTGGTTTGGGGGAAATCCTTGTATATTGCAAAATCGGGTTGACGGCCCAGGCGGAGAGTTGTTTTCAATGAAGATTGCCGACTTAGTCGAGATTATCGAGGGCGAAATCGTCTGCTGTCCGGAAAAGGCGCAGGAACCGGTGCGGGACTTCGCGGCCAGCGACTTGCTCAGCGACATTCTGACTTTCGAGAAGGATCATTATGCCCTGATGACCGGCCTGACCAACGCCCAGATTATTCGCACCGCCGAGATCACCAACGCCTGCTGCGTGGTCATTCTGCGCGGCAAGCAGCCGCAGCAGGCGGCGGTGCAACTGGCGCAAAGCCATCAAATCCCCTTGATCTTGTCGCCCTTGTCGATGTTCGAGGCCTGCTCGCGTCTCGGTCGGCGACAAGGCCAGGAGGAAGCTTCGGCGAGGGAGTGAAATGGGTGCCTTCAACGAACGCCAGATCCGCTTTGTTCATGAGCTGATGTATCAGATCAAGGTCGGCGAGGCGATGACCACCGAGGTCGTCACCTTTCCGCCGACCGCCGTGTTTCGGGAAATTCAGCGCTGCATGAAGGAGAAGCGGTTTTCCGGCACCCCGATCGTCGATTGCGGCGAACTGGTCGGGATCGTCAGCATCGACGACATCATCACCGCCTTCGACCAGGGCTACATCGACGAGCCGGTTCACACTCGCATGACCCGGGATCTGCATACCATCCCCCAGAACTATTCGGTGATCGCCGCCTCCAACCTGTTCGCCAAGTATCGCTGCGGGCGGCTGCCGGTGGTTGCCAGGGCGAACAGTCGCGAGCTGGTCGGAATTCTCACCTTCGGCGACATTCTCTCGCATCTTCTGCTTAAAATGAATACGATCGCCGAGCGTATCGAGAAAGAGGAGCAATCTCTGCACAAAACCTTGCAGGGTGCCAGCGACACTCTGCATTTCGAGCTGGCACCCGACAATTTCGACCTGGCCGGCATGGCCTCCACCTCGACCAAGAAGCATTTGCAGAAGCTCGGGGTCGAGCCGGCGGTGATTCGCCGGATCGCGGTGATCTGCTACGAAGCCGAGATAAATGTGATCATCCACTCGCTCGGCGGCTATATGGAAGTCTTTATCCTGAAGGATCAGGTTAGGGTCCATGTTCGCGATGACGGCCCCGGCATCCCCGATGTTGAAAAGGCCATGCATCCGGGCTATACTACGGCCAACGAGAAGATCCGCGCCCTCGGCTTCGGCGCCGGCATGGGGTTGAGCAACATCAAGCGCTGCGCCGACCATTTTTCAATTAAGTCGTCAATGGAAACGGGTACCGACATCGAGGCCGTGGTCTATTTCGATCCGTCCTCAGCCGCAACCGAAAAGGAGAATCAGGCATGAAGCTTGCCGCAGTGATCGACCGACTCGAACTTTGTCCGTTTGCGGTCGAAGATCGGGAAATCGAGGTGACCGGCGCCTATTGCGGCGACCTGCTGAGCGATGTGCTGGCCCATGTTGAGGCTGGCGCCTTGTGGTTCACCATCCAGAACCATCTTAATATCGTGGCGGTCGGCCAGCTCAAGGACGTGGCCTGCATTGTGATCGTCAACGATGTGGCGCCCGATCCGCAGACCGTCAGCAAGGCCCAGGCCTTGGGGGTTAATCTTTGCGGCAGCTCGCGCGGCTCGGCCGAATTGTGCATGGAGCTGGCGCGCCTGCCCGAGTTCTCGCCTTGAGACTGCGGGCGGAGTGGGTTGCCGTCGTTTTTGGTGCGGGCCTTCAGCCCGCACCAAAGCCTGCACCCTTCGTCGCCACACTTAATCGCTCCCCGACAATGACATGCGACGAAGCCTAACCGGCAAGGCGCGGCGGTTTAGAAAGCGCTTGCACGTAAGAGTGCGATTGCGAACAACGCACAATGACCTATGGCTTTCCTCGGGGAAATTCCGGTGCAGGCTGCGGCATGACCGGCCGCTGGTCGAGCGCCGCAAGCGCCGCCTGGTAGCCGGCTTCAAGGCCGGCTTTGGGCAAGTGGAAGTCGAAGGTGGAGATCGATTCCAGGGAAGGCCGGATCAGCAGGTCGCAGGGTTCGAAGCGCAGCCGGGCTTCGGTCAGTTGCCGGAGCATGACCAGCAGGCTGGAGTGGGTGATTTTGAACAGGCCGAGTTTGTGTTTGGCGCGAACGCGAGGCCAGTGCCGCGAAACGGTTGCGCCGCGTGAGATTGAATCATCCCCCCGCCTACCGTTTCCCCGCCCGTTTGCAAAAGCCCCGATATGCCAGTTCAGGTCGACTCCGATCACGGTTTTCGCCCCGAGGCTCCGGGTCAGGCCGACCGGCAAAGGGTCGGCCAAGCCGCCGTCGACCAGCATTCTGCCGCCGTCCTGCACCGGCGGGAACAGTCCGGGGATCGAGATGCTGGCCCGCACCGCCCGCGCCAGGTCGCCACGCTGGAGAATCACCCTCTCGCCAGTTCGCAGATCGACGGTGGCCACCGCGAATGGCAAAGGCAGATCCTCGATGGCAATGCCCTTGAAATGCTGGTTCATAAACCTACTGACTCGCCGTCCCGAGACAAAGCCGTCGCGAGCCCAGGCCAGATCGAAAAAGCGCAGCGCCTTCAGGCGGCCGAAGTCTTCCGCCATGTTTTCCAGAACCGACAGCTTGCCGGTGGCGAAGAAGGCTCCGACCAAGGCGCCGATACTGGTTCCGGTCAGGCAGCCGACTTCGATGTCGCGCTCGCGCAGACCCTGGAGAACCCCGACATGCGCCCACCCCCGGGCCGCGCCGCCGCCCAGAGCCAGGCCGATTTCGACTCCCCTGTCTTTATTCTTCATCATGGTCGCCGCAGTTCCCTGGCAAAAGTAGGATTTGGAATCACATTGATTAAGATACTGTTAATTGCAGCTTGTGCAACGGGACGGCGGCAAGCTCATGGCAACCCGTCAGTCATAGGTTTAAGTTTGTGGTTGAAGCAAGCAGCCGGAAAACCATAGGGTGCGATCAGCCTGCGCCAAAGGCTGTGGCGGGGCACGCGAAATTGGTCTTGTGCGGGACTGTAAACTATGACAAATGAATCTGGAACTACGCGCGAATGCGACCGCGCCGACCGGTCTGCGGCCTTGGCGCGAGCCGATATCCGGGGCATGCAGGGCTATGCTCCGGGCGAACAGCCGCGCGACGGGACGGTGGTCAAGCTCAACACCAACGAGAACCCCTACCCCCCTTCGCCGCACGTGTTGGCGGCTTGGAGCAAGGCGGTCGGTCAAGGTTTGCGTCTTTATCCCGATCCGGTGGCGCTTGAATTGCGGACAACCGCGGCCGCTTTGTTCGGGCTGCGCCCCGAGCAGGTGATTGCGGGCAATGGTTCGGACGACCTGCTGACCATCGGGGTTCGCACATTTGTCGACCAGGGCGACGACCTGGCCTATGTCGAGCCCAGCTATTCGCTGTACCCGATATTGGCCCGCATCCAGGGAGCCAATCCGCGCCCCTTGCGGCTGGAGCCGGATTTTCAATTGCCCCGCGAACTTCCCGGCGACCTGGCCAGATCCAAGCTCTTGTTTGTCGCCCGCCCCAACGCGCCGACCGGCACCAGTTTTCCCCGTTCGCGGCTGGAGCGGCTGTGCCGCGAATTCCGGGGGGTCGTCTGGATCGACGAAGCCTATGCCGATTTTGCCGACGATCACTGCCTCGATTTGGTCGGGCGCTTCGACAACCTGGTGGTTTCGCGCACCCTTTCCAAGAGCTATTCCCTGGCCGGCTTGCGGGTGGGGCTGGCCTTTGCCCAATGCGGGTTGGTGGCGCAGATGTTGAAGGTGAAGGATTCCTATAATCTTTCATGGCCGGCCCAGCATTTGGCCACCGCCGCTCTGCGGGATCAGGCCGGGATGCTGCGGAATGCGCAAAGAATCCGCGCCACCCGCGAACGGGTGGTTGCGGCCTTGGAGCAATCCGGTTTTCGCACCCTGCCCTCGCAGACCAATTTCATCTTTACCGAACCGCCGCTGCCGGCTCGCGTCTATCTTGGGGAGCTGCGGAAACGGCAGATTCTTGTCCGCTATTTTCCGGGGGAGCGAACCGATAAATTCGTCCGGATCACGATCGGAACCGAGGATGAGATGGAGCGTTTGCTGGCGGCCACCGCCGAGATTCTGGCCAATTAACGCCGGCAGGCGAGCACGGCCTTACCAACCCGCTCCAGGTCGGCGTCGGTCATGGCGGTGCCGGAGGGCAGGCAGAGCCCTTGCTCGAACAGTTGCTCGGAAATCGCCCCGCCACTGACCTTGCAGCCTTGGAATACCGGTTGGCGATGCATCGGCTTCCAGAGCGGTCGAGCCTCGATGTTTTCGGTCTCCAGGTGTTGGCGGATGGCTTCAGGGGTGGCACCGAACCGCGCGGCGTCCACGAGCATCACGGTCAGCCAGCGGTTGGCGCGGTTGTATTCGGCTTCCGGCATGAAAGAGACTCCCGGAGCTTTTCCCAGCATCTCGTGATAGGCGGCAAAGATTTCACGCTTGCGCTCGACTCTCTTCTCCAGTACCCGCAACTGGCCGCG
>SLSR01000085.1 GCA_007130365.1 Lentisphaeria bacterium | reverse complement strand
CCGGCCTTGATGATCTCGCGCATAAGTCGTGAGTACCGGGTCAGGCCATCCTTCCGGGGCGGGTTGTTTCGAAAGTTGTGGGACTCGTCGATGACGACGAGATCGTAGTTGCCCCAGTTCAATGTCTTAAGATTAATCTCGCCTGATTTGCCTTGATCTCGGGTAAGATCAGTGTGGTTGAGCACATCAAAGTTAAAGCGATCAGCAGCAAAAAGATTCCGCCGGTCGTTGACGGTGTAGAGCGTCCAGTTTTCCCTTAGTTTTTTAGGGGCAAGCACAAGGACGCGGTCGTTACGCAATTCGTAGTACTTGATGATGGCGAGGGCCTCAAACGTCTTTCCGAGACCGACACTATCGGCAATTATGCATCCGTTATACTTCTCAATTTTATTGATGGCACCGAGGACTCCATCTCGCTGGAACCGATAAAGCTTCTGCCAAACAAGAGTGTCCTTGATGCCAGTTTTGGTCTTGATGATCCTGTCCTCCTCAAATTCACCAATAAACTCCCTGAAGATGTTATGCAGCATCAAAAAGTAGATAAATTCCGGGGACTTCCACTCGAAAATTTCCCGCAATTGGCTTAGTAGAGCTTCCTTCACATCCGTAACGGACTCCGAGTTGTCCCAGATTGTATCGAACCAAATAAGCAAAGAATCCGTTTCCTTCGAGGCCGTGAAGCAGGCGTTCATCTCATAGCCGGGCGCAGGAGCGAACCCGAGACCAGAAGTCGTAAAAGGTGAGCTTCCGTGAATGGCGACGGCGTTACCGTCTGTATTGGCGACATGGAACAGATTTTGTGAAGCAGGAATGGTGACCGCTCGAACTTCGGCCTTACGAGCAAGCCAATCTGCGCATTCACGCGCAATTTGCATCAAGCTGAGTGAATTGCGCAGTCTGCGATCACCTTCATTGCCGGCTAAGCCTTGCGCTCTAAAATCATCAAGCTCATTTCCAGAGAAGTTTGCTGATTTAGCGGGCAGAATAAGCCGAAAAAAAGCCACACATGACAACTCCCTTCTCAGGGCTTCGAAACCGTACACCGAAAATAAACTGGAAAGTATTGAAAGGCATGCGTTTTTTTTGATGCTTTTACTTAATTCTTCGCCAACTTTCCCTGTTGTTTTGTTGTCCAGCAACATATCCGCCTCTCCCCGCTAAATCAATTGCCCTCAAAGCTCTTCCCGATGAGCGGCTTCGCCCTTTCCGGATCATCAAGGTTGCGGATTGTCAATTCCAACTTCGAGATGGGCATTCTACTGCCATCGGTCAATCGGAATAGTTTCATGTTGCTCATTCGACCGACTCTTGATTGGCATAGTTTGTCCCATGCGCCATTCCAGACGCTTATGGCATCCCCGCGGAACCGCCAGCGCCTGCCATATCCCTCCAGGCTCACAACGATAAAGTAGCAGTGAACCACCGGTATGCCAACCACCTATCCCCTCTCGTCTCGCCACCCTCAAAAATGCACACTGTGCATAAACTCCGGCGGGACGGTCCGGACGGAAAATCGCATCACGAGGTGCCAAATGTCTATTCGGAGAGACAAAAACCTAGAGCCTTTTTTATGCCGCCCTTCCCCTTAGGGGAAGGACGCTTCAAGAACCCTCCCTCGGCCCCGTGCCAAAACTCAAACTTACCTCAAATTCTGCCTGGCAGCCTCAGTTCCAGGCACAAAACTGCAAACGCTTCCCGCTTTATCCATCCGTTTCAGGTTGCGCCTGCTGATAATCGTCCGCCAACTGCAAAGCTTTTTGGACGAATTCTATTGACAATGCATCGACCAGTTTATGCAACTGCTCCCGTTCAGTCTCCTCTTTCGATTGTTTCTCCGCTGTGACATCAACGACATCCCCACTGGTGGTAGTCAACATCGGAATTTGGTCAAAGCCTGCTAACGTAGTATCGCTATATCCCGCTCGTATATAATACTTGTCTACCGTATCCAGACTGTCCCCAAGCATCCTTGCCAACCATACTGACCGACAGCCAGCCATCGCCGCCTGAGTCGCAAAAGTGGCTCGCAAAGAGTGTACTCCGTAACTCGACCTCTCCACCTTCCGTTGACCTGCCGCTTTGTCGGCGCCTTTTCCGGTAACCTTTTGAATAAGCACGACAAGCGGTCTGTGGAGACCGTCCGGATTACGCTCGTACAATGCCGCAAGCTTCGGAAAGACCAAGTCATTTTCGCGTGTATCCGACCTCGCTGACAACTCTTGATGGATTGGAGGGAGAATTGGCAGCTCCGCCTCCTTGCCCTTGCCGGATGTTTTCCTGGGAATATATCTTATCCGCCCCTGGTCAAGGTCTATGTTCTCCCAGCACATAAAAACCGCGTCGATCAAGCGCGACCCGGTAAACAATATAAAACGCACAAGAAACTTGCATTCGTCAGGATAGGGCAAACTGACCGACGGTTCGTTTAAGGATTCCAGCAAATCAACCGACTGCCTTGCCGACAAAGGGAGCCGTTTCTGTTTAACTTCACGCTTCCGCAGGTCGTTATCGTGCCAACGGTTGTTTTCAATGCCGAATCCCGACGCCAAAGCCTTGGTTATCAAGCCAAGCGCGTTTCTGCGGTAGTTATAAGTATTCGCGGTTATTCCCGTTCTCCAGAGACAGTTCAGGTACTCCACCACCAGGTCGTCGGTTATATCCGTAAAAGACTGAATCTCGCAATGCTCCTTTAAAAGCCAGTTCTTGAAGTCGACCAAGGCCCGCTCATAATTACGCAGCGTTCCCGATCCCGCCGTAGGATTGGTCTTGAGAAAACTCTCCCAGACCTGATCTAGCGGTAGAGGCTGCTGTTCGATCAGCCGCCTCGCTCTGGCCGCCTGATGAAGCACTTCCGCTTTGTCTTTAGCGTCAACCGCCTTTGTCAGTTCCGCCGCTTTGCCCAATGCCTCGGTTCTGTTTTTGGTACGAAGAGACTTCGCATGTTTTTTCCCGTTGACGTCCGTCCACCAGAAATAATACACATCGCCTCGCTTCGAAACCGACCCAATGCCTCGCGATCTTCTTTTCTTTGCCATTGGATTTATCCGTTTGTTCGCTTATAATAGTCTTTAGTCTCTCAATGGCGGCAATATATCACCGCAAAACGAGATAAGCAAACAATAAGCAAACAAAATCGTCATTTTATGGCTGAAAAGGTACGTTCGCAACGTACAGGCCAGGGGTTCGAATCCCCTCAGCTCCACCACTTTCCTACCTAATCCGCCTTTTTGTTCCTCCTTATTTCAATCGCCAATCGCAACCACATCGCAACCGTTTTTTTGCTGACCTCGAATTATGATACATTTTTTTGTCCAGAAAACCGTTGGGGAAAAGACATAAATGCCGACCGACCAAACTCTGCCGCCTGAACCCGCCCTGATCTACGCCGACAGCGCGCGCCACCCCGACCTGCTCTACCTGACCGGACTGTTCTGCGAAGACCCCTTCCTTTGGTTCTCGGTGAATGGAAGCCAACATCTGGCAATCAGCGAGCTGGAACTGGGCAGAGCCCGCCGCACCCTGCCGGACGCGGTCGAAGTTCTCGGCCTCAGACAGGTGCGCCAGGCCTGGAAGATGGCGGACAAGCCAAGTGCTCCGGCCGCCTATATCGCGGCCGCCTCCCGCCGTTTCGCGGTCGAAAAGTGGCATGTTCCCGCCGACTTCCCGCTGTTTTTAAGCCTGGCCTTGCAGGCGCAGGGAATCGCCACCGAACCGGTCGAAGCCTTCTGCCCGCAGCGGAAGATCAAGACCCCGGACGAGATTGCGCAGATCGAAGTCGGCGTGCGCCTGGCCGAACAAGGCCTGCAGCGCGGACTCGAGATCCTGGGCGAAGCCGAAATCGGCCGTCGCGACCGACTGCAATGGCGCGGCCACCCCCTGACCGCCGAACGGTTGCGCGGCGAAATCAATGCGGAAATCGTGCGCCATGGCGGTCTCCTGTCGCGAACCATCGTGGCACCCGGCCGGCAGGGTGCCGACCCTCATGAAACCGGGCACGGCCCGATCCCGGCCCATCAGCCTCTGGTTCTCGATATTTTTCCCCGCGTCGAAGCCAGTGGCTACTACGGCGACCTGACCAGAACCGTGGTCAAAGGACAGGCCAGCGCCATCGTCAAGCAGGCATTCGCCGCCGTCGCCGCCGCCCGAGAGGCCGCCATCGCCATGATCAAGCCCGGAGTCGCGGCTTGCGCGGTTCACGAGCGGGCGGCGGAAATCCTCAAGCAGCACGGCTTCGCCAGCGGCGAACAGAACGGCAGACACTACGGCTTCTTCCACGGCCTCGGGCACGGTCTCGGCCTGGAGCTGCACGAAGCGCCGCGTCTGACCCCCGGCAACGAAAACCCCCTGGAGCACGGCGACACAGTCACCGTCGAACCCGGCCTGTACTACCCCGAATGGGGCGGTCTGCGGCTGGAGGACGTGGTCGCGGTCAGCGATTGCGGCTGCCGCAATCTAACCGTCGCTCCGACCATTCTGGAGATTGCATAACCATAAAAATGCCGCAACAACCACTTGCCAAACCGAAAAGGCGGATTAAATTAAAAGCTGTACACACTGAAAAGCCCTCTTGCGACCCCATCGTCTAGAGGCCTAGGACACCGGGTTTTCATCCCGGCAACAGGGGTTCGAGTCCCCTTGGGGTCGCCATTATTCTCCTTCCGGCAGAATCCTTCACGGAAAGCCATGCCGCACCCTAGGCAATCGGCAGGCGCAGATCAACTTCGGTACCGCGTCCGACCTCGGAGGAAAGCTCCAGCCTGCCGCCATGCCGCTGCACCAGATTTTTCACCGCCGCCATCCCCAGCCCCGTGTGCCCGCCCTTGGTCGTGGTGAACGGCTTATGGATTTCGGCCAGCTCGGCCGCCGCCATCCCCTTGCCGTTGTCGCTTATTCGCAACCGCAAATTCCCCTCGTCGTCAGTCGCGGCATCCACCTCGACCACCCCGCCCTCCTCCGACTCGCAGGCCTCGACCGCATTGCTTAGCAGATTCAGCAAGACCAGCCTGATCTCGGCTCGATCCAGATTGCAGGTCGGCAGACCGGAGGGCGTGCGGTTGATCAGCTTCACCGTTTCGGGAAGCGAAAGCCCGCCGATCGCCTCTTCGACCACCTCCCCGACCGCAGTCGGCCGCAGGGTCGGCGGGCGCTGCCGGGCATAGCCGGTAAGGTTCTCCAGAATCCCCGCGATGTGAACCACTTCGCGATCGATGATCTCGAGCATTCGCAGCACCCGGGCGTCCTGACTGTCGAGTGCCTTCTTGAGAAAGTACAGGCCGTTCTTGATGTTGGAAAGCGGGTTCTTGATGTCGTGCCCGATCACATCCGCCATTTCGGCCAGCGCCGTCATCTTGGCCTTCTCCAGATCGACTGTCGAATCGTTTTCATCCATGTCCCGCCAACTCCATTTGGCCTGGTTAATTCATGCGCGCTCCGGGATCACCCTATGATTTTCTCTAAAACCTCCAGCAGATGGTCGGCGTCGTAGGGCTTCTCCAAATAGACTTTGGCACCCTTGTCGAGAACCTGCTGCCGGGCGTTGGCATCCTGGATGCCGGTCAGAATCACGACCGGAATGTGATTGGTGTTGGTCGACAGCTTCAAACTGTTCAAGGCGTTCATGCCGCCGCCGGCCGGCATCATCAGGTCGAGCACAATCAGATCGGGCTGCTCCTTGTGCGCCTTGGCCACCGCCTGATAGGCGTCGAACGAGGAAACCACGCTGTAGCCTGCCCGGCGCAGGATCATCCCCAGCACCTCGACCGTTTTGAAGTCGTCGTCGACGATCAGTATCTTTTTGCCGTTAGTCATGTTGCCATCACCCCCCTGAACGCGATTGTTGAGGAAAAAATCCAAACTTCACAGTTTCACAAATTAAACTAATCATTTTTTCGACCATTGCAAT
>SLSR01000073.1 GCA_007130365.1 Lentisphaeria bacterium | reverse complement strand
CCGTTCGCGCAAGGCCAAATGGCAACGCCTTTGCCGCAGACTGACCGGCCCTGTCGAAGCCGACAAGCTGGAGATTCCCTCGCTGGCCTTGCATCAATTCCTGCGCGGCTACCAAAAGGAGGGCGTCGCCTGGATGAGTACGCTCGAAGAATGCGGCTTCCACGGCATTCTCGCCGATGAAATGGGGCTGGGCAAGACGATCCAGGCCTTGACCGTCCTGCTGCGGCGCCGAATTGTCGCCAAGGCCGACAAACCCTCCCTGATCGTCTGCCCCACCAGCCTGGTCGAAAACTGGCACATGGAGGCGGAGCGCTTCACTCCGGAGCTGAGAGTCGCGGTGATCTCCGGCAGCGACCGCAAAGCCATGCTGAAAGCCGTCAGAAAGGGCATGGCAGACATCGCCATCACCTCCTACGCCCTGCTGCGGCGCGACATCGAGGACTATGGCAAAATATCCCTCGACTATGTGATTCTGGACGAAGCCCAGCACATCAAGAACCCCGAAACCGCCAACGCCAAGACCTGCAAGGCGCTGTCCTCCAGACACCGGCTGATTCTGACCGGCACTCCGGTCGAGAACTCGATTCACGAGCTGTGGTCGCTGTTCGACTTCCTGATGCCGGGGCTGCTCGGCGACCGCCAGTACTTCCGGGAGAAGTACGAGACGGCGGCCGACAGCCAGGGCAGGGAGGCGGATGCCGGGGCGGCCGCCGAGCTGGCGCGCCAGGTTCACCCGTTTATCCTGCGGCGAACCAAGAAAGAGGTTTGCAAACAACTCCCGCCCAAGCTCGAGCATGTGGTCTACTGCGAGTTTGACGAAAACCAGCGCAAGCTCTACAGCCAACTGGTCGCCACCGGCTCCAAAATGATCCGCCAGGCTCGCGTTGAAGGCTGGAACAAGAACCGCATGGAATTGTTGTCGATCCTGCTGCGCCTGCGCCAGATCTGCTGCCACCCCGGCTTGCTGCCGTCACGTTTGCTCGACCCCGAAGTCGAGATCGGCTCGGCCAAAACCGAGCTGCTCAAGGAAATCATTCTGGAGGCGATCGACGGCGACCACCGGATGCTGATCTTCAGTCAGTTTACCAAGATGCTGAGAATCATCACCGAATGGCTGAAAGAACGGAACATTCCCTTCGAATACCTCGACGGCTCCACCAAGGATCGGCAGGCTCGAGTCACCCGGTTCAACCGCGACTCCACGATTCCGGTGTTTATCATCAGCCTGAAGGCCGGCGGCACCGGCTTGAATCTGACCGGCGCCGATACGGTCATCCACTACGATCCATGGTGGAATCCAATGGTCGAGGATCAGGCCACCGACCGCACCCACCGCATCGGCCAGGAAAATATTGTAACCTCGTTCAAGCTGGTTGTCCGACACACCATCGAGGAAAAGATCCTGCGCCTGCAAGCCGACAAGCGCGAACTGTTCAACCAACTGGTCGGCGGCGCCCCCGGCAAAGTCGGACAGCTTACGCCCGAAGACTTTGAGTTCCTTCTGCAAAGATAACCACCCTGGACAAACCGTGAAATACGCCCACGCGAAAAGACCGGCTTCCAAATCGCGGAGCATCCCGAGCGGCGGTCGATCAGGATCGGGACAATGGCAGTCAGAACTCAGCGCCTCAGCCATAAAAGTCGCGCAAGTTGAAGACCATAAAACCGTTGTCGTTGTCAGCGAAGCGGTTGTCGCAGTCGTTGTCGCCGGGGTTCGCTTGCGAAAGCGACAAAGGACTGGATTCGGGCGTTTCACTTGCGCGTTGTGATGAGTTATGGGCAGTAGCCCGAACGGTCTCATTGGCGGACCGAGCCGCGATAAAGCCAGGCCAGACGATCGGGGGCGACCCCCAGGCGATAGCCTAGAACCACAGCCTGATTGCACAGAGTCGCCCGCGCCACCCCGAGCCGCCGCCAGCGCCGCCCCGAGGTCGTGACACAGTCCGATGCGGTCGCAATCCGACCGCCCTTCCGCAGACGCCGCACCAATTCCACATCCTCCATGATCGGCAATTCCGGATAGCCGCCGACCCGCCGGAAATCGGCCAGCCGCATGAACAACCCCTGATCGCCGTACGGTCGACGAAAAATCCGGGAGCGGATATTGGCGCCGCGTTCGATCCAGGCGATTCCCGGCATTCGCTCCCGCACTCGCAGGCGAAAGGCGCCCAGCGCGATCTTTTCCTCCCGCAATGCCTGCCGCACCGTTCGATCCCAGTTCTCCGGTAAAACGGTGTCGGCGTGCAGAAAGAGCAGCAGAGGCTCGGCCGCCGCTGCCGCGCCAAGGTTCATCTGGCGGGCTCTGCCCGGCGCGGAACGCAAGACCTTTGCGCCGTGCGCCGCGGCCTGGCGCACGGTATCGTCCGCACTGCCGCCATCGACCACGATGCACTCGACATTGAAGCCTTGATTGACCGAATCAAGCGAATCGCCTATGGCTCCGACCTCGTTCAAGGCCGGAACCACCACGGAAATACCGGACGGCATATCGTCAGCCCTATCGACATCCCGCAGTTCAGGGAGAAAGAAAGGCGGCGAATCGGCCGCCGCCAGAGTCTGCCCGAGGACTTGCTCGCCACCCCAGTCAATATTGCTGAACAGCTCGGGTGCGGGCCGCGTCAGACCAAGCATGTAGTAGCCGCCGTCGACCGCCGGTCCGATCGCCCATTCACTCTGTTCAAGCGCCTCGAAGCAGGCCAGCATATTGCCGGTTCGGTTGTCCGGGCAGTCGCATCCCACCGCCACCACCCGGCGGGCGCCCGCCGCAAAGCGCTGATCGAACCCCCGGGCCAGACGCTCGCCCAGACTTCCCTCGCCCTGCCCGACATAGACCAGGCCATCGCCAAGCCATGATTGCATACTGGCGGCATCGCCGTCGGTATAGCGCACCTCCACCCGGGCGCCGGTATTGCGGGCCTGACCCACCGTGAACTCGGTCATCCGCCGCTGCAAGTCCGCCGCGCCCGCCTCTCCAAGCGCCGGGATCAAACGAGTCTTGGCCCGCCCCGGACGCGGGTAGCGAGTAAAAATCAGAATGTTCCGTGATAGTGATTCGGCCATCGTCAATTCCCCGAGCTTGGCGAATACCTCATCTCACCTACCTGCTGTACAATTCAATATACTCGATATAACCGACGGCCGACTCGCCGGTGTTATCGGCATCGCTCATGAAAGCCAGCCTGGCTTCACGCGGCGGGAATTCGCCGAAGGCTTCCCGGTAGTCGGCAACAATGTCCACCTCCTCCGCAACCCATTCGCCGACCTGCCGCCTCCCCTCTCGCAAAACAATCAATTGCGAGCGCTCAGTGTAGGGGCTGGGCAAGATCCGACGACTATGCCGACGGTTGGCCCAGATATAGTTCAGACTGGCGTGCGGCGGGTATTCCCCGTAGATTCTGCGCGCCAGCCCGTAGCGAGTCCGCATACGCCATCCGGCCATGTCTGGATCGTAGGCAAAGAGAACATAGATGCGAATAAGGCTGTTCATACGGATACAGTTAATCATTAATGCAACTCCTGTCAATGAACTTCAGACCCCTGGAAAATATACTGAATACACTTTTATCCCCCCCCCCAAAAAAACGCTGTTCAAGTACACCCGGCAGGGCTTTCTGAAAGTCAAGGTTCCATTCTGTACATCTGCCTATAACGGTTGATGAATCGCTGATCGATAAAGTCTTTCAGCTTCATACTGGATCGGCCGTTCCACCAAAACCGCCCCCAGGTGGCAAGAGCGGTTTTATCGCCGAGATTGAGGATGGCCAAATAATTTTTCTGAGGTTTATAATCAACGAGCGGACTCCCCTTCAGCGAGGCTAGCAGATTGGCATGAATAAAGGCGGCCTGGCGCACCCCGAAAACTCCGAGTTTGGGCAATGCATACCCCTCCATGGCGGCGCAGTCGCCGCCCGCGAAAATCCGGCTGTCGCCGACTGAATGAAGTTTAGCGTTGACCAGCAACCCATCCTCGGATCGAGTCGGCAGTCCGCAGGCATAAACCAGCGACTGGGCTTGCAGCCCGGTGGCCAGAACGACATAATCAGACTCGATGCGCCTACCGTCCTCGGCGAGCAGTGAACCGTCCTCGCGGCCGACGATCGGAGTGTTGTAATGCAAATCAAGACCGTTTCCAGTCAGCTTCCGATGCAGCGACCGAGCCGCGCCGCCTGATGCCGCCGGCAGCAGTCTTTCGCTTTTTGAGATCAAGGCTACCGGTGTATCAATGCCGAATCGCCGACCGAGCGCCTTCAGGTTGGCCGCCGCTTCCACTCCGGTCGGGCCGCCGCCGACCACCGCCAGACGAGGTTTTTCTCCAGCCCGAAAACGATTCTCCAGAAGAACCCGCAGTTTCTGCAGGTTGGCGATCGGCTTGACCGGCCATACACTTGTATTTTCCGGCCAGCCGACGAAACCCTCGTCTTTCACCCGGCTACCGACATTGATTGACAGATAATCATAGGCCAGTTGATTACCGTCCGACAGGATAACCCGGCGGTTTTCCGGCTCTACAGCTGTAACTTTTTCCTGTAAAAACTTGCCGCCTGACTTTTCAATTAAAGACTGCGGATTCAATTGATCTTCGGCCGCTTCATACCTGCCCCCGAGCACACCGGTGGCCATACCCGAATACCAGAATAATCCTGGGTCAATCAGCAGAACCCGCGCTCCGCGCTCGATCAATGTTTCGGCATGAGCGGCGATATGCAGATTGACATGGCCGGCGCCAATCAGAATTATGCTTGTGGATTCAGTCATAGAAACAATCCTGAAGCCGTTAAAAAATTGGCGGAAAGTTTATTATTGTTTTTGTCAACAGAGATTTATGAAAAATGACAGAGACAAATACAGACCTCAATTTACATAATCCGCAATCTGTAATCCGCAATCCTGCGAATGAGTAATCGAGAACGAAGAACCCGGTATTTCACATAAGCCTGGCCGCTGGTGCCGCACGCCTGACAACCCGGTGCAGAAACATCGGCGAACGATAGCGGACGACCTGCCTCCGCTAAAGGCTACGGCATGGCATGCGAGAGCGGTAGACGATTGGGACGCGCTTTACTCGTAATCCGCTCTCGTTGACCGCCGAAAACAACAAACGAGGAACCCGGTGTCTTATATAAGCCCGAGCGACGGCGCAAATGAGGACAGATGCAAGTGTACGAGGACGCGGAAGCACCGATAAACACTTACTCTTACACCTGCTCGTACACTCGAATCTTCCGTATCCTGCCTGCTTATATCGACAAGGTGCTCGACAAGGTTTGCGAGGCTGATTTTCACATAAGCTGCTATACCAAAGCGGTGAGAGCCCACCGCACTCCGAAAGAGCCTTCGGCTCGGTGTCCTGAACTGATGCGGAGCATCCTTGGAGTGCGGCGGCCTGGCGCCGCTTTAAGATAGTTGCGGTGCTTCAGATAAGCCCCGCCCCCGGTGCGAAGCGCCTGATGCCCAAGGTCAGAGACTGCGGTGGTCAGTGCCTGATTTCAGAGAAACATCCTGGAACCTGAAACCGCGAGTCTCACATAATCCCCGCTCCCCGCGGCTACCGTCTCTGCCAGACCAGCCATTTTTTGAACACCTTTTTAACCCTCGGGGTCAGGCGAGTGCGGCTGTAGGCGTCGGCAACCCGCTTGATCGCCTCGGCCTGGGTCGGATAGGGATGAATCACCCCGGCGAGCTTTTTCAGCCCGGCACCGGCGGCCATGGCGGTGGAGATTTCGCTGATCATGTCACCGGCGTGAGCCGCGACTATGGTGGCGCCGAGGATTTTGTCCGTTCCTATTTTAACGAGCACTTTAACGAAGCCCTCTGTCTGGCCGTCGGCCCGGGCCCGGTCGACTTCTCCCATTTCAACCTTGAATGTTTCGGTTTCAAGACTCTTCTTTTCCGCTTCCGACTGATATATCCCGACATGAGCGACTTCCGGATGGGTATAAGTGTACCAGGGAATGTTCAGACCGCTGAACTTGCCGCGCCCGAAAAAAAGAGCGTTCTGTATGACAAGCCGCGTGGCACCATCGGCGACATGCGTGAATTTGTGGCGCAGGCAGATATCGCCGGCGGCATAGATCCGCTTATTGGCCGTGCGCAGGCGATCATCGACTTTAATTCCGTGCCGAGAGTCATAATCAACCCCGGCGGACTCGAGATTGAGCCCGGCAACATTCGGCACCCGGCCGTAGCCGACAAGGATTTCGTCAGCCTCGACCGTCTGTTCGTCATCGGGAGTCTGGACCTGCACATATCGGCCGTTATCATCGCCATTGACCCTTGAGACTTTGGCATTGAGCAGACAATAAATTCCGTCGTTTTCAAATGATTTACCGACGATTTCAGCGGCGTCCCGATCTTCCTTGCCGAGGAACTGAGCGCCCTTTTCGATAATCGTCACTTGGCTGCCGAGCCGGGCGAAGGCCTGGCCGAGTTCGCAGCCGATGGGGCCGGAACCGAGAACCGCCAGCCGCCGGGGCAGCTCGGGCAGTGAGAAAATCGTTTCATTGGTGTGAAAACCTGTTTCCTCCAGTCCCTTTATATCCGGGCGCAGAGCCCGGGCGCCGGTGGCGACGCAGGCCCTGGCGAAACGCAGGGTCTGGCCGCCGACCTCGACCGTGTCCGGACCGGTAAAAGCGCCATCACCGATGAACACATCAACTCCGAGCTCGCGAAAGCGAGCCGCCGAGTCGTGTCTGCTGATCTCACTGCGAATCCGCCTTAAGCGTTCCATGACCGCGGCGAAATCCGCTTCCCCGGAACCGGGTTTGATCCCGTAAGTGTCAGCCCGCCGACTGTCGGCGGCGGCCCGGGCGGCGGCGATCAGCGCCTTGCTGGGAACGCAGCCGAAATTAAGACAGTCGCCGCCGAGGAATTGACGTTCGACCAGAGCCACCTTGCCGCCGAGCCCGGCGACTCCGGCGGCGGTGACCAGGCCGGCGGTGCCCGCCCCGATCACCACCATGTTATAGCGTTTCGCCGGGGTCGGGTTCCGCCAGTCCGCCGGACGAACATTGGCCAGCAGCGCGCGGTTGTATTCATCGAATGGTTGCATGGAAACCGAATTATTTTCGACTTCTATATTTTGAGAATTAGAAATCATTTTATTCTCACGGTTATTTGTTTTCCCTTTTCTCACTCCGAATGCGGTAGAGGCGCTCTGTGAAACCGCCTTCCTCTTCGAAGGCTTTGGCCTGAGCTTCCATCTGACGCTTAACCAGATAAACACATAAATTCAACAATGAAAGCGCTCCATTGGCCGCGACGACCGAAGTCAGCTCTTGCAAGGACAGGGGCCGGAAGGAGGACACGGACTTAGAGGAGGACAGGGACTTACAAGGACTTACACGGACATCGGAACTGAACGAAGAGTCTTTGCGTGGACGCTCCACGCCTCCAGTGCCATGCCCCGCACCCCCAGGACCGCACCCGGCACCCTCAGCACCACGACCGGCACCCTCCGCACCGCACCCGGCACCATCCGCATCCTCACATGTCCGTGTGAGTCCGTGTAAGTCCGTGTTGCCCCGTCCGTGTAAGTCCGTGTTGCCCCGTCCGTGTAAGTCCGTGTGCTTGCTCTCTAATCTTCCAGTTTCTTCTCTGACCCGCTTAACCTCCTCAGCCACCCATAAACGAAAATCCTCCAGGCTGTCACAGCGCCTTTTTTTAAACCGGCAGAGGGCGGGATGATCAGGCGTCCATTCCGGCAGATTCTTGCTGGATAAAAATTTTTGATAATCACGCTGAAGTTCAGCCAGACTGCCTTTGGCGGTACCGGTCAGTTTCAATTCAATTTTTTTTGAGGTGCCCGAATCCATGCTGCCCTCCTGCAGGTTCTGCGCCCCGCTGCGGGCGGCCTGAACCATCTGATCATGAGTACGGCTGCGCGGATCGACGAACTTATCGCAGAAACGCATGGTTATGTCATAAATCAAATCGGCCAATTGCCAGGTGCGGGTGTTTTTATACCCACCGTGTTTTGCCAGCAGATTTTCATTTTCTTTCGGCATAATCAGCCCCTTTTGGTGTTTTTTTTACGTGAAGCCGCGTTTGAACGAAGTGAATCACTCGGTGGCTATTGTATATTAGACATCCGTTGCATTTTCCTCCACATCCTCATCTTTAAGTCGGGCGCGGGCTTTCCGCACCAGAACATAGAGCAGACCGATGACCAGCAGAACAATGATGATCAGAGTCCAGGGAATCCGTTTTCCCTCGATAGCGGTGGTTACGGCATCGGCTCCGACTACGTACAATATAGTCCCCGGCAGCATGCAGACAAAGGTACAGACAACATAACTGTGAAAACGCACCCCGGTAAGACCGAAGCCGTAGTTAAGCAGGTTGAAAGGAAAAAGCGGCACCAGGCGGGTGATCGCCACAATAATATCGCCATGACGTCGGGTCATGTCATCGAGTTTTCGAAAACGCTCTTTTTTACGCATGCTTTCAGCCACCGCATCACGAGCGAAATAGCGGGCGATCAGAAAACAGAACGACGCCCCGAGCGTGGCCCCGAAGATAACCGTGATCACCCCGATGACCGAGCCGAAAAGGGCGCCGGCCGCGACCGTCAGTGGGGAGCCGGGAATAGCGGCGACCGCGGCCAGGGAGTAAACAGCCGCGAAGATAAACGGCCCCCATGCCCCCCGGGTCGCAATCCAGTCCCGCAACTCTCCCAGTTTCTGATCCAGGCCGAAATAGCGGGAGATTATCGCCATAGTGATCACGGCGACGATTAGAATTAACGGTTTAAACCATTTTTTCATGTTTTTTTTCCCCTGGAGACGGCGGGCCTCCGCCGTTTTCACGCCCGAGGCCGGGCAGCTCCATTGGCTCGCGGGGACGCTCGCCCTCCAGATCTACAACTCACTGCAGGACGCGCCGCCAGCGAAGCAGGCGAAGCAGCGGGGATGTTCGAGATGAACCCGGGTGTTGGCGGTTTCCCGCAAGCAACTGCCCAGATCATAATAACTATTGTCGTCGACCAGAGTGCAGGCGTAAACCCGCATCCGCCCCTCTTGCTTGACCACCATGCGGCTGAAAGAGCACATGAATTTTTCGCAGCTCTCCGGGGTGTGGTAGGTGGTCATGCAGTTCTCGGTGATCTCCGGAGTGTCGGCCAGTTCAAGGTTCGGAAACGCGATGACCGGCGTGTCCTCGGGCAGGCCGGCGGATGCGAAGAGGGGACGGTAGGCGGCTTCGACGGCGTCGGCATCGACTTCGCCATCGTCACGACGACGGGCAATGGAAACCTTGAACCCGGCCTGACAGAGTTTCGCCAGGGAGTCCAGAGCCAGGTCGAACATGCCCGGCCCGCGCAGGGCGTCATGCCGCGCCCGATCCGGATAGTCCAGGCTGACGCGGAATGACAAGGGATAAGGCTTGCCAGCCAACGGCAGGATTTCCTGCATCCGATTCCGCAACGGCCGGGTGCCGTTGGTCAGCACCAGGCAGGGGCGAAACTGAAGTGCATATTCGAGAATCCGCGCAGTATCCCTGACCACAAAAGGTTCGCCGCCGGTGAAGGAAAACTTCTCTATCCCCAGTTCCACCGCTTCTTCCATGAAGGGCTTGACCTCCTTCAGGCTGACCGCTTCCAGCCTTTGATCGCCGGGCGCCGAGTGTTCAAAGCAGTCGGGACACTGCAAGTTGCAAACCGTGCCGGTATGAAACCACAGCTCGCGCAACCGACGCGGGTCTATGTAGCCGCGCCGTTCGCCTTCGCTGGTTTTCAGCCATTCCGATTCGGTTCGATGATATTTCGCCGTCTGCATACTTGCTCCTTCATGTTGGATTAGCATTCAATTTTAAAAAGGATGCTCCGCATCGGCTCAGGACACCGAGCCGAAGGCTCTTTCGGAGTGCGGCGGGCTCTCGCCGCTTTGGTATAGCATCTTCACGCCACCAGCAATCTCTTGATCATCCGCAAGCACTCTTTCATCGGTGTTTCATCCTTCTTCAGGCGCGACAGCATAATCCCGCCCTCAACGGCCGCCACTACCGAGTGAGCCAATTCCCCGGGCGAGCAGTCACCCCGAATCTGCCCGGCCTGCTGGCCGGTCTCGACAACAGCGGCGATTTTGCCGAGCCATTGGTCGAACACCGCGACCGCGAAATCCGCGAAAACCGGGTTTGAATCGCTCATCTCCAAGGCGGTATTGCCCCACAGACAGCCGCCGACGAATCTCTTTTCCTTGTGTTTATTCATAGCCTCGGCGAAAAAACGGTCCAACCCGTCGAGAGGTGTCGGGCCGGCATTCAGGCAGATATCCAGCATTTCCATAAAATCCTGCCGATCACGCTCCAGCACTGCCAGGCCAAGGCTTTCCTTGTCCTTGAAATGGTGGTAGAAAGCGCCTTTCCCAACCTCCGCGGCCGTCAAAATATCGGCCACCGAAGTCCGGTCGAAACCCCGATGCTGGATCAGTTGGGTGGCGCCATCAAGCAAACGCTCGCGAGATGTCTGTTCTTTGTTCATGGCTTTTGTTTATGCCTATAGCCTAAATTCCAGAGACAAGCATACCGACCGGTCAGTACAATGTTAATTTAGCGTGCAGGTCGTCTGCGTCAAATCAAAAGAAATCAGAACTTGCTTTTGCCGCAAAGACAAAGTATTATATGTATAGGTTGAGTTTCGTTAATTAACAAGAACTCTAATCTTAAGGAGAAAAAAATGAATCAAAATCATGTACAATTAGCGAGACAATTTCTGATGTTTGCAACGAGTGCTTTGTTCTTTCTATCGATGTTCGGCTGCGCCACCGTTGGCGAGCAGGCGATGCGCGATCCCCTCACCGCCCGGGTCGGAGTCTACGATCCGCCTCCTCCCGGCGTGCAGAGAGTTCGGGTCGGAGTGCCGCCCTTCGCCGTGGAGCAGCCGCGCAGCCGTTTCGCCTTCCATGCCAGCCGTCTGGAGGGAATGGCGGCGGATCAGATCACCACCCTGCTCTATCAAACCGGCCGCTTCAATGTGATTGAGCGGACGCAATTGAACCAATTGCTGATCGAGCAGGATCTGGAAGGCATCGTCCGCCCCGGAGAAATGGCCAGAACCGGCGATGTTCGCGGCATCGACTATTTGCTGCTGGGCAAGATTACCGGTTTTCGCGTAACCTCCCAGCGCACGGGGACCGGGTATGGTGTTGGCCGAGGCTGGGTTTCCGATCAGCTTGGCGGGATCACCGGGGATTTTGAACGGGGGGAAGTGGTTCTGACTGCCGAAATGGGGGTTGATTTGCGCTTGGTCGACCCTTCGACCGGCGAGGTCAAGGCCGCGCACTTCAGCCAGTTCCGCCAGCAGGACACGGCCAGCAGCATGGGCGTGTCTCTGGCCGGGGTCAGCGCCCGCGGCGAGGCGGAGGTGGAAATCAACGAGGACGATGCCGGTCGCATTATGCGCATGGCTTTTGACGACACCCTGCGCAAGATGATGCCCGACATTGATCGGAACATCCTGATCCCGGCTCGGGCCGAGGCGGCGCCCGCGACCCCGGCACCCACCGCACCCGCCACCGGCGCCGCCGCCTTCTGCGGGCAGTGCGGCAACCGCCTGGCGCCGGACACCAAGTTCTGCGGTTCTTGCGGATCACCGGTGCAGTAGACCGAGTCGCCCGGATAAAAATACGGTCCACTAATGGACACTAATCATGGCGGAAGGGTTAAGTTCTCCCGTTGGTCGAGTTTAATCCTTTCGCAGGTGTCATCCCTTCGGGAGTTTTTGCCCCAACCGAGCATAATCATCGTAGCCCAGGATTAAGCGAAGCGCAACCCTGGGTGGGCATCGGAGACAAGAATTGTGTCCTGAAGGGGCACCTCAACTTGGCGAACGATGTGCCCGGGGTTGGTGGGTTGGCTTATGCGGGGCGCCTTCAGCGCACCTGTTGTTGGGTTTTGTTTCTGTTAATATTTTTGTGGCTATTTAGTATATGCGGCAAACTTGGCTCGTGAATTATTCAGGCTGTATCTTTTGTCGGGATGTTGTCGATCTGCAAAATATCCCATTTCGCAATTCCCCAGGCACGTTACGGAGGGAGTGAAGCGTGAAGGAATATAGGTGCTGGTCTTTTTTTTCGACGAACTCATGTTCGGTGGCGGGGATTCGATATGTTTTGGCGTGTCCGCTGGCAATGCTTTCGCCGGTCTGGTGGGGGGGGGCTGTCGCGGCGAACGAGGGGATGCCTCTGGCCGAGGTTGCCGCCTACGCTCGCACGCTGGAGACCAGGGTCGTGGCGGAACCCCTCGAACTCGACGAAGTATTGCAACGGGCCGGTCTGCAGCCGACCGCGCTGGCGAACTGGGTGCGGGACAATATCGCCTACGAACCCTACGCCGGGATTATGAAAGGCCCACGGGGCACTCTGATCTCCCGGCGCGGTGGCGCGGCGGACCAGGCGCTGCTGCTGGCATCATTGCTGGAACGCGCCGGGCTCGCGGTCGAGATGGCGAGAGGGCGAATTCCACTGGCGGCACTGCCGCAAACCACTATGCCGCCGTGGCCGGGGGAGTCGGCGGAGCCCACCGAAGAGGAACTGGCGGAACTGGCGGCCGACCTGAGTATCAGCACCCGAATGGCATCTTCACACTGGGCCGCCGCCCGCCTCGCCCGACAACAGTTTCTCGAGGAACTATGGTCGCGCACCATGCGCGACCTGTCAGTGCTGGCGGAAACTCTGCATGCAGAGGATGTACCCGTACCGGCAATCAGCGTCGCTGAGGCGGGCGGAGAAAACGCCGATGTCGAGCACTGGTGGGTGCGAACGGCCGACGGCGATCTGGATCCGGTGCTTGGCGAGCCTTTCGGCCAGGCCGAGGCCACCTATCGACTGGCGCAACTGCCCGACCAGTATTTTCATCGCCTGACCATCCGCATGTTCATTCAACGCTCCGAGGGCGAGCCGGCGGCGGCCAACCTGCGCGAGTCCGAAACGGTTCTGGATGCAACCCTGAAAACAGCCCGCCTGTTCGGCGAGACATTGATTGTCGGCAATGTGCCGCTGGATATCGCTGACGCATTGGCGGAGTTGCCCAGCCCCACCCCCGAGGAAGTGGTCGAAACCCTGGCCGCCACCACCCGCTTTCAACCACAGTTGACGACTCCGCAAGGCGTGTTGTCCGGGCATCCCTTCGATTTGTCGGGACAGCGTCTGCAGGTTCAAAGAGGCCGGATTGAGGCAGTGCGCGATCTCGGCGGCGGGCTGGGCGGGCTATTTGCTCCCGCTCCCCGATCTCAGAAGCCGACGACTAGGCTGGCCAGCCACTGGCTGGAAATGACATTGCACAGCCCGGAAGTGGACGGGCAGGTCCGGCCGCCAGTGCGTCTGCGCCGCGAAATCCTGCGTCATCCCCTGCCCGGAAAACAGGCGGTTCTCGACCTTCTGGCAACGCGCGAGCTGCTGCTGATGCCGGATCAATTGTGCGAGCAGTGGCTGACCCGAGAATGGCTGCGCTACGCGGCGGCATGGGCCGAGACCGCCTCTTTTATGCTGGCCGAGCCTGAAAACCACATGAACCTGGCAAACGGAGTGAATATCGAGGAGTTCGCCGCACACCCGCACCTGACCGGCGAACTCTACGCCTTCGGCCTGGGCCGGCGGCACGAGCTGCGAAGGTTGCGGGAAACAATTGCGCCCGAGACAGTGTACTGGAACCAGCGCCCCCTTGCCGTCTCGCACGTCCGCCGCTTGATTCACGCCAACAAACAAGGACGTCCGGCCATGCAGGCGGGGCTGGATATTCTGCACAACCACTTGACGGTCGCCGGCCCGCCGGTCGAAGACTGGTCTCGACACCTCGCCTTTGCCGCCGGCGTTCTGGACACCGCCCTGGAATTGCAACTGATTCCGGCGATAAATCCGTGTGATCGGCGTTCGAATGCCAGCCTGGCCCTGGAAACCGGTCGCGCCCGCCGCCACAACCCGCGCCTGGAAGCAACGGCCGAAGACGGGATCGTTAATATCCTGGTGGACCGCCAGGAACCCGCGCATGCAGGCGCCTGGTACCGGGTTTCCCTGCTCGACGGCAACTGCCTCGGTATGGTTGACGGGGGCGGCCAGGCCATGACCGAATACGCGCAACGGGTCAATATCGCCTTGCAGTTGCATGGAATGTTGAAATTCTACGGGAACATGTTCAAATGTCTGGGAACAGCTTTAACCATGCCTCTGGCCATGGATCCCGGCGCGCAAACCATGGATTTGCAGGAGTGCGTTTGGAATTTGGTCTGCGGCAAGCTTACCGATGTTTTTACCGCGCATGTAAACGTTGCGACCAATTGGTCCAATATTATTGCCAAAAGAAGTGTCGACCACCTCTATTCCGGAGTGTGCAAAGGCATGCGTCGACAAGTCTTAGGTCGATAGCCGGGTTATGGCATATAAGCCGGATGCGCGATTGGGCTGTCTATCTTTATTAATCAGGGATTGGACAAAATGCGGGTTCAAGTGGGAAATACGATAAAGAGGCCCCTCTTTGCAATCGCTATAACGATTGCCTCCTGCTGGCAGGCGGACACGGCAACGGCCAACCAGGCATGGGTGCTGGCCAGCGGCGATACCCGGGGCAGAGCAGGCTCGTGCATAACTTGCGGCGATGCCATCCCGCTGGGCGGCCTGACCCGGCGGGCAACGGCGGTAAAACAGCAGCGTCAAGCCAGTACGACAGTCTTATTGGTTGATGCAGGAGACTTTCTGTTCGGCGGCCGGCAAGTTTCGGATCCCAGCCGGGCGATGGCCGCGGCCTACGCTTCTCTGCAATACGACGCGATCAACCTGGCGGTCGCCGATTTCCGACTCGGAAAAGAGCATACCATCACGCTGCTGCAAGAGGCGGGATTGCCCGCGGTCTCCGCCAACCTGCTCGATGAAGACACCGGTCGACTGCTACTCCCCCCCTACCTGATCAAGGATTTGCATGGCCGCCGAATCGGTGTGATCGGAGTTGCCGAACCGCCGCGCTCCCGAGCGATCCTCGGTCATTTGCGACAACAACTGGAAGGAGCTGAAGTTCGCGATCCGCGGGAAGCACTGGCTGAACACCTGCCCGAATTGCAACGGCGAACCGAGGCGATAATTCTACTCTACGCCGGTTCCAGTGAAACCCTGGCCGCCATCGTCGAACACTTCGACGAAAACATCGATGCCATTGCCGCTTCCGGAATTTCGCGCGATCAGTGGCCGGACGACGCGCCGGGGCCGCCGGTCATGGTGCCGATCGTCAATGGCCGGGGGCTGGCTCGCGCCATCCTGCCCGCCGACGCGCCCGTCTCCCTCCAGGAACCATTGATTTTGGGGCCGCGCTATGAAAACGACCGCGAGATGGAACAACTGCTTGCTCGCCATCAGCCTGCCGCCGAGGAAGCGCCCCAGGCGATACCGCCAATTTCCCGCCTGGAATCTCGACCCCTTTACATTTTGCCGGAGCAACCGGAAACCGGGCGTTTCCAGCCTCTGCAGGCACGCTTTGGCAACCGCGGCGCCCGCGTGGCCGTCTCCACGGCGGGCATCTTCGAACGTTTCGGAGAAATCGAACCCGTCTCCCCGGCCCGTCGGTTGCTGGTGGTGCGCACCGCCTGGGAAAACATCATCCCTTTGACCGTGCTCGAGCAACAGGCGCTGGCCACGGAGTACCGCATTCCCAACCTGGGCGACCACCTGTACTTGGTAGTCGATGGCACGACTTTGGTTCGCCTGCGAGCCGATGCCGACCAACTGCCGGGGCACCTGCCAACCCGTCCCCTGCGCCTGGAGCATCTCGGATCACGGCAGGACGGATACCTGGTCTTCGATCTGCCGGGAGAAGATTTCAATTCGCTGGAATTGCGTTTCTACGACTTCGCCCACGGACATTCCAGCCTGGTTCTGGCGGGAACTCCGACGAAGGAACCACCACCACCCGCGATACCGGCGCGGGTCAATGAAATCGTCGAGGTGGTCGTCCACGACGTTTCCACGCACCACACGCTGGGCGAACGGCGGGCGCCGGCCGGCATGACCTTTGTCACCATTGACCTGCGCGCGCGCAGTATGTTCACCTTCGAGGCCGATGCCACCGCCTTCGACCCGCACGCCGAGCCGGGCGAGAGAATCGACATCGGCACGGTCGCCGACTGGCTGGAAGCCCACAAATACGCCCATCTGGTGGTGGACAACGAGTACGCCTACATTCCTGAAGCGGCATTGACCACGCTGCCGCCCGATCCCCGCTTCCTGCCCGACCTGATGACCGGCGGCCGAATGGTCTTCCTGGTGCCGGAGCAGTTCGAGTCGCTGGTTCTGCGGGCCGACTTCCCCAATGCCCGCATGCCCGACGGCAAGGTGATGCGTCCGTCGCCGCTCCATTTCACCCTGCGCGGCGAACCGGGCGAGCCGCCGGCCCGCGAGCCGCTTTGGCGGGTCGAGGACGATACTATAGAAGTCAAGCTCACCGCTCAGTCAGTCGCCGACTCCTTCGCCGGTGTGGCGGCCGGCGAGGGAGAGGTTTTCCTGGTCGTCGACACGACGGTCAGAGCCTTCGGCGACAAGCCCGATTTCTTTCAGACCAGGGAGCAACTGCGCTATGTCGACGGCCGCGGGCGGCAGCACCCGCCCCACCCCGCGACTTTCAAAGGCATTCACCGCCCGGTCGAGAATGTCTGGGTGCCCAACGGCGAACAGCGCAGCTTCCAGCTTGCCTACCTGATCGACCGCGCCGAAACCCGACCGCGCCTGGCCTATCGCGGCTTCACCATGGCCGAGATTGTCGAGCTGGCGCGGGTCGACGAAGAAATACAGGTTGCAGCAGTCCCCGCCACGGAAGAGGATCTGGCGGGTGTGCCTCAGGAACCGGATGAAGATGTGGCTGGGATGGAGAAAAAACCCGAACTTGATGAACTGATTGAAGTAGATGTGGCCGTGGTCGATGAACCGGATGAGGTCGAACCCGCGAGAGAAGGCATGATCGGCTTTGCCGACACCTGGACTCTGCCGGAGGCCAAGATCGAAGAGTGGATGCGTCAGCGCAACAGAGCCGGCGTAAACCTGGCGCTCGCCGCCTACGGAGGACTGGTTTCAACCGAAAACCGCGAGCGAGACATACCTCAGGTAAACGACGGGAGAATCGGCAACTACCGGAACATGACAGCCGGGATATATCATGTGGACCTCGCTGGAACGAAGCCGGCGCCGGTCAACCAAATAGCCGTAGTCTTCTATGTATGGCCGGCAAATATGAAACTCATATTCGAAGCGGCAGATGGCGAGGGCGGATATACTTTAATCGGTTCGTTGCAGGACGAGGAAATACGCGAGATCCACCTCCGCGTCTTTGAGTTCGAGCCGATTGTGACCGACGAGATAAGGATGACGATAGATACTACGGACGGCAGGCGCATGCGGCTGACCTGGCTCTATGAAGTCATGGTTTTTGAAGGACCCTTGGCTGACAAGTCGGAATCCGTCCTCTCATCGGGCGGGCCAATAATTTCTCGCCACGAACACGGCGGTTCGATATTTCATACGAGCGATGTCAATGTCAATGTCGCCGGATTGCTGACTTCGCCGGAAGAAGGCACCGATTACTACAAGTCCTGGACGCATAATGACGGCCCGTGGAGCAATCCGCTTAAGATGGCGTTCCAGGCCAACCGGGTCGCGCTGATCGACGCAATCGAGCTTCGACCGTCGTCAAATGATGCGCGCAAACCGTTCCTGCCGAAAAGAATTCGCCTATACGCATCAGCCGATCAGCCCTTCGAGGGCTACACTGAAATCGGTGAATTCGAAGTGACGACAGACGGAGAGCCCTGGCGGCTCGAGTTTGACCAACCAATTCGCGCGCGCTTTCTACGCTTCAAGTTTCTGTCGCGAGAAATACCGGACCGAAGATACGGACTAGTCATATTGGGAGAACTCGCTGTTTATGAAGGAGCCGAACCGGGTTACGTAAGTGTCCTGATCCGCGGCGACGGCCCCGTTTGGCGGCACAGAGAACAGTTGGCGCTCGACGAGCTGATGGGCGAAGAAGCCGCGAACGTAAGGAGTTTTACCGATGATTTCCTGGCTGATAAGATCGCTGGCTTTGAAATGGGGGAATGGGTCGGATCCACTATCAGCCGCCCCGAGCAGACCCACCGTTTCCGCGTCAATCTCGAATATGATTCGGCTGCGGAGATACCGGAACTTCACCTGCGCATGGCGCCGTTCATTCGAGGGAAGGTGCGAATCCTTGACGCGCAAGGCAACGAGGTTGCCGCCCCGTCGCCCGACAGACAGTCGGGGACTGCAATTCAATTTCCGCTGGCGTTAGACCCGGGCGAGTATATAGTTGAAGTCAGTTCAGCTCCAATTTATCTTTTCCTGGGTTTCGACACCAGCGGCAGTATGACAGTGGCGCTGCCGATAACGCGCGACAATCTGCCTGACTTGACTGACAATCTGCCGGAGGGTGTCTATGTCGCGCTTGGCACATCGCTGAGCATCCATGGAACTTCACACGGCAGCTTTACTCTGTACAGCGATTACACCAACGACCCGGAGGCGCTTCGCCACGCGATAACTGAACACAAGATCGAATTCTCGGCGAGTCGTCTGGTTCCCATGTTTGATCCCACTGGCAGATCCGGGTCGGACTGGTATAATTTTCTTAAGGATATGCTGGAATGGGCGGACGAAAACAAACCGCCGGAAGCGATAGGCGCGCTCGTACTGGTTGGCGATGGCGTCGGGCGAGGCGATTATGTCGCCATGTGGGAGCGTTTGCGTAAAACCAACCATCGGCTATATACAGTAGGCTGGGGCAACCAGACCTATCGGCTCGATCATATGGACAGCAACACCGGCTGGTCGGCCGCGCGCGGACTGTTCAACGCGGCCTGGTATCGCGATGGCCGCTACTTCGAGCCGCAGGCGGAACATGAGGTTCTGGAGACCTACCAGGAGATTCTGCGGGATATACAGACACCCGCCGAATACGCTCTGCGGGTTGAGACGCGCAAACGGCAGACGGGTCGACTGACCACTCTCGCCCCGCCGCCGCGCGAAGCTCGTCCCATCCTCTTCGTCCTCGATGCCTCCGGCAGCATGATGATCGAACTGGAAGGACGCACCCGCCTGGCGGTGGCGCAGGAGGTCATCGAAAGAGTAGTCAATGCTTTGCCGGACAACGCCCCCGTCGGACTGCGGGTCTATGGCCACCGCTATCGAGCTCTTGGCGCCGAGCGTGAACAGGCGGCAGTGGACTCGGAATTACTGATGCCAATCGGTCCGCTTGATCGCGCGGCGTTCATAAGGACGGTGAGAGGCGTCAATGCCCGCGGCGCCACGCCGCTGGCCCACACTGTCGAGCAGATACCCCGCGATCTGCGCGGGGTGAACGACCCGCTGGTCGTGGTCCTGACCGATGGCGTGGAAAGCTTCCGCCGGGATCCGGTGCTGAAATCGAGACAATTGCGAGAAGCCCGATCCGACCTGGAATACGTGGTGATCGGCTTCATGATCGACCGCATGGTGGATCGGGAGAATCTGCGCGGCATGGCCGAGGCCGGCCAGGGGACATACTACAATGCCATGGACTCCGCCTCCCTGGTCCACTCGCTCGAACAAGCGCTCGACCCGACCATCGAATATCAGATTTTCGACTGGCAGGGGCGGGAAGTGGCCAGTGGAACATTCGGCGACAGCCATGAACTGGTCGAGGGGGAATATCAACTGCGCGCCACTCTGTACGAGGGGCGATCAACTTTGCCGCTGGCAATTCGCGCCGGACGCACGGTGCAAGTGGCGGAAACCGACTTGCCGGAAACCGATGCGGCGACCCCTTCCGCGGTCGATGAGACGGAGACAGAAGAAGCCCCCGCTCCCTCCCCCGCCCCGCCCCGCTTCTGCACCGGCTGCGGTCAGCGGCTCGGTGAGGGTGCCAGATTCTGCACCGGCTGCGGGGCGCCGGTGCGATAAATTCAGTGATTGCTGCATAATGCGCAAT
>SLSR01000146.1 GCA_007130365.1 Lentisphaeria bacterium | reverse complement strand
GGTAGCGATCTCTATACTGGCGCAAGGTTTCTTGCGATATGTATTTCTTGAGCATGGCCATATAGGTGTTTTCTGCCATTATTCTCTCCTGACACCTGAAACCTGACACCTGAAACCTGCAACCAAGCTGTTACCCACAAAATCTAAGAAAAAACTATTAACAACCCATTCGTTTTGAGAAAGAGCCTTTTTTCTCCCCCTACCCAGGGTTGCGCTGCGCTTAACCCTGGGCTACGATGATGCCGCCCCTTTGGCTATAACACCTCCTGCTTTGTGCCCCTTTTTCGCGCATTTCGCGTATTTCGCGGTTGAAAATCATGGCTGCTCTCCGATACGGCCGAGGACGACCGTATTACCGGCGGCTGTCCTCCGCCCTCTGCCTTCCCTTGTAATCGCGGCGACCAAGGATAAATTTCCATTGCATCTTGTGTCTTCCGAAACTATCCTGAACAATTCACGAATCCCGCTGTGACATAGCCAGAAGCACAAAGGACCATCCACCATCATGAACCTTGGCATTATCGGACTGCCGCAGGTCGGCAAAAAAACCGTCTTCGACATCCTCACCGGCATCGCCCCGGAAAAAGCGCCGCGCAAAGCCGGCGTAGCCTACGGCGTGGCGCCGGTACGCGATCCCCGCATCGACCGGCTGAGCGCCATGTACCAGCCCAGGCGCACCCGCTATGCGGAGTTCGAAATCGCGCTGCCCCCGGATCTTGTGCCGAACAGCTCGCGCAGCGCCGAATGGCTCGACCCCCTGCGCCAGGTCGACGCCTTCATTCATGTCATCCGCGCCTTCGACTCGCCAACCGCCTTTCACCTCCTGGGCGAGGTCGATCCCGAGCGCGATCTGGCAACCGTCGAGACCGAACTGCTGTTCGCCGATCTTGAGCTGGTGGAGAAGCGCCTGCAAAGAATGGCCAAAGAAAATCGCGGCACGGCCGATCCGGCGAAAGACCGTGAAAAATCCCTGCTCGAAAAATTCCGGCAACACCTGGAAGCCGAAAAATCCCTGCGCACCTTCGAAGTCGCCGGGGACGACCGGAAAATCGTCGACAACCTCCAGTTCATGACTCTGAAGCCCCTGATCGCGGTCTTCAACTGCAGCGACGAGTTTCCGGAGCGGGAAGGGGCGCAACGCTATCGCCACCTGGCTGAAATTCTGCGGGAAAACGGCGCGGAAGTACTGTTTATGAACGCCGAGATCGAACAGGAAATCAGCCAGCTCGAACCCGGCGAACAACTCGAATTCATGCGCGAACTCGGGATCGAGGAGCCGGCCGCCCATCGTCTGTCGCGGGCCGCCTATCAATCGCTCGGGCTGCTCAGCTTCTTCACCGTCGGGCCGGACGAAGTGCGCGCCTGGCCCCTGCGTCAAGGCGCGACCGCGCCGGAGGCCGCCGGCCGCATTCACTCCGACCTGGCCCGCGGTTTTATCCGGGCCGAGACCATCGCCTACGAGCAACTGAACGAGGCCGGCTCGGAAAAGGCGGCCAAGGCGGCCAATCTGTTCCGGCTCAACGGCAAGGACTACATCGTCAAGGACGGCGACATCCTCAACATTCGCTTCAATGTATAGCAAGGGCAAGGCATGGAAAACCTCTCCGAACACCCGGTTTATGGAGTGAGCGTAAAGAACTTCGGGGCGCGCGGCGACGGCGGCGGCGACGACGCCCCATCCATCCAGAAGGCGTTGGACAGCGGCAGCCCGCTAGTCGTGGTTCCCGGCGGCTGCTATCGCATCGGCCGCACCTTGCGGATTCATTCGGGCACGCGCCTGCACGTGCATCCGAGAGCCACTCTGGTTCAGGCCGACGGATTCGGTCGCGACCATACCTGCTTTCTGCTCACCAACTCCGACCACGAACGTGGCAATTGCGACATCACCATCGAAGGCGGCATCTGGGACGGCAACAATCGAAACAACCAGCGCGGACCGGATCAGCCCGGGGCCTACACCGGCGTCCTGACCTGCTTCTTCAATGTCAAAAGGCTGACCCTGCGCGACCTGCAACTGTCCAATCCGGTCAGCTACTACACCCGCTTTTCACGGGTCTCGAACTTCCTGGTCGAGCATATCCGCTTTCGCACCATGGAGCTGCGCCCGAACCAGGATGGCATCCATCTCGGCGGCGAGTGCCAAGACGGAATCATCCGCCACATCGACGGACGCGGAACCGGAACCCCGGGCGACGATGTGGTCGCCCTCAATGCCGACGATGCCAATCAGCGAGCCCAGAATCTAGGCAAAGTCAATGGCTTCATCCGCCGCATTCATATTCATGACTTGTATGCCGAGGACTGCCATACATTTGTCCGCATTCTCAGTGCCCCCTCGCCAATTTCCCAGATCGAGATCGAGAACGTGCATGGAGGATGCCAAGTCTGCGCCCTCAACCTGGATGCGGCTCGCGGCTGCCTGGTGCCGGTTTTCGACGAACAGGATCCTCGCTACGCCAACGGCATCGGCACCATCTCAGACATCCGGATTCGCGACCTGCGAATCCACAAATCGTCCGCCAAGGCCGACAAGCCGCTGCTCGACATTCTTACGAGAATGCGCAATTTCACCGTCGAAGACCTGATCCGCGACCATCGCATAGACGCTCATCCGGCCGCCCCAACCATGCGTATGGGGATGCTGCCGAACACCGACCTGGTACTCGAAGGACTGACCCCCGACCAAATCGACCCGGAACAGCTCATCGGCTCGGGCAGGCTGACCCGAATGGAGTCAACCCACCCCGCCCCGCTCTACCGCATGCAGCGGCGCCTGGCCTTTGACGAAACCTCTCGGCTGATGCACGGGGGCTTTCAGCGCCTGCATGTCAGCGAAGGATGCGGTTGAAAACAATGCCTGCCATTCGTGCTTGCAAGTAGTTCCGGGACACGGACTGGTCAGCCTCTTTAATCCTCCCTCGCGGCAGAGCTGCGAGGCTCGGAATAACGCTGGCTGTACCTGTCGGCGGCACCGGAAACCGCCTTGTTGGCAATATCCTGCACCTTTTCGTAGGCTTTCTCCTGCTGGGCGGTCAATGCGTCGATCCTCTTGGCCTGTTCCTTGCCCGTCTGTTCGAGTGACTCAATCTTCCCTTTCAGCACGTTGCGCTCGCCTTCGGCTTCCTTCTTCAGCAAAGCCTCACGGTTGCTGTATTCGGCTTGCAGCCGCTCGGTCGCCTGCGCAACCGCCGCCTCGACCTCG
The DNA here is from genome assembly GCA_007130365.1 of Lentisphaeria bacterium. Classification (GTDB taxonomy): domain Bacteria; phylum Verrucomicrobiota; class Lentisphaeria; order Oligosphaerales; family PUNB01; genus SLSR01. The sequence goes on along the minus strand of SLSR01000146.1, from coordinate 2,728 downwards.
CCTGCCAGTTTTGCCGGGAACTGGTCGACGGTCTGCTGCAATTCCTTCATTCTCTGTTCGCGTTCGGCAACCGCATCCTCGCGCGCCTGCAAAACCGCTTCCTGCTCCGCCTTTTCCTGCTGAAGCTGTTCGCGCTGCGCGGCGATCTCCTTTTGCAGTGCCGTCATTTCGTCCTCCAACTGATTGCGGCGCTGTTCACACTCCCGCTTCATTTTGTAGTCGTACTCGTCCTGCTCACGCTGCCGCTCTTTCTCCTGCCGGACTTTTTCCTCCTGCCGTTTCTCCTCGGTCTCGCGCCTCTCCTTATCCCAAGCGCTCCTGGCCGCCGCCATTTCCAGGTCGAACTCCTGCCTTTTCGCGACCAGCTCGCTTTCCAAATCCTGCCGCTTGACCCGATTGGCCTCAATCAAAGCAGTCAAATCACTGGCGGCCGCTTCAACCTGATAGATTCTTTCCAGTTCGCTATTTTTGTCGGCCACCGCCTGCTTAAGCTGGCTGTATTCCTCGGTTTCCCGCTCAAAACCGGCCGCCAATTCGGTCAACTGACGACTTATGTCAGATCTTAGGCCATGCAGCCGTTGTATGGGATCCTCGCTTTCCGCCCGCTCGGCTACGGCAGCATTGGCCTGCTGCCGTAGCCGCTCCTTCTCCTGATCAGACTTTGCCAGTGCTCCGACCTGCTTGTCAAGCAATTCCTTCATCGCCCGATAGGCATCAAACATTTCCTTTTTGGTGTTGGACATCGAGATTTCCGGGACATTGATGTTCTCTGTCATGGCCTATTCTCCTTTTTTGCACTAAACTGAATCATTCATATCATTCACGAGCCAAATTTGCCGCCTGATCCAAAAAGGCAACCCCTAAACCCCTAACTAAGGTAGCAGCGCGATCATACCGTCGGTAACCCAGGCCGAAGCCGTCCAGAAAACTCGATAGGCGCCGGTGAACAGGATCACCAGCAAAATGATCCAGCCCGCCCGCGTGCGGGTTTCGCGCGGCATTCGGCGCATGGCCGGGATCAACAATTCGAACACATCCCAGCCGTCGAGGCCGGGCACCGGCAGCAGGTTGAACATAAACAGAAAGCCATTGGCCAGCATGCCGACGCGCCCGACCATGGCAATCAAGTCGACACCGGCGATGCGGGCGCCGATATAGACCATGAAGAAGGCCAGGAACAGTGCGATATTCGCGGCCGGCCCGGAGCCGGAGACCACGGCCCGGCCATAGGAGTGCCGCAGCCGCGACGGTGTCACCGGAACCGCCCCCCAGGCAATGCCGAACAGGGTCAGCAGCACCAGCGAGGTCGGCCCCATCACGACCAATGGGTTGAGGGTCAGGTATCCCTGATTCACCGCCGTGCTGTCGCCCTGCCGCCAAGCCATCCAGGCATGGCAGCACTCGTGGACGCAAATCGAAAACATGACCACCACCACCCAGGTCAGGTAGAATTCCGGATTGCTTTGCAGAAGAGATATGAACATGATCACCCACTGTCTTTTTTGCGGATTGGCGAACCCCGCCCGAACAGGCGCAGCGCCAGGACGACCAGGCCGCCGAGCACGCCGGCCGCCAGCCACCCGAAAGGGCAGCCGGGCTTGCCGCAGCACGGGCAGGTGTTGTGGCCGGCCATAAAGGCGAACGACCCGCCCCACCAGCCGAACGGTCGCAGCCATCGTCTTAAGTCAAACCGCTTATGCATGATCTCCCGAATCACCGTCATCCCACAAATCGGATGAATGGGGTGATTTTTAAGATAGAACCTCATTGCCCATCTTGACCTCGGCCAGCCTGCGCCAGCAGGCGATATTTCAGAATGGCTTCCCGCGCGTTCGACACCGCGATCCGCCACCCGAGTCGTCCGTCGAGAAAGCCCCGCTTCCACAAATAGCCGCGCAGAAATCGCGCCATCCCATGCCCCCAGCCGATCAGCCGCCCGCCCTTCCTGCCTTCGTCCGCCGCCTGCTCGGCCCACAATTCGGCATAGGCGCGAGCCCGCCTTTCCCGGTCGGCCCAGTCCCGATAGCTGTAGTGCGCCAGGGGATTGTCAAGCCTTCCGGTCGGCCCGTCGACCGATACCGACTCGTGTACCCGGCGTTCGGAGATCGACCAGGCGGCGCGGCGAAAAAGCCGCAGATTCCAGTCCGGGAACCATTCGCCATGAGCGATCCTGCGGCCATTGAAGACAACTTGCCGGTTGAGCCAGAAACCAACCTTGTCGCCGGGATCGGCGACTGCCGCAAACAGCTCCTCGCGCAAGGCGGGGCTGACCACTTCGTCGGCGTCCAGCCAGAGAATCCAAGGCTGGCCGGCCATTTCGAACAAGCGCCGGCGACTGGCCGCGAACCCCAGCCAGGAACCGCTCTCCACCCGGGCGCCGAACTGTCGGCACAGTTCGGGGGAGCCGTCCTCGCTGCCCGAGTCGTAGACCAGCAGCTCGGCAAACCCGCGCAGCGGCTCCAGGCAGGCGGGCAGCCGGTCGCGCTCGTTCCTGACCAGCAGACAAATCGAGATCGGCGAAGAACTCTGCACCATCGAAGTCTATCCCGCTCAGCTCATACCAATTAAGCCATGGGCCATTATGTGGGTTCGGAGGTTCCGAAATTCCTGGTTTCGGTAGTATAAAACCGCGCCGCTCTCCAAAGATGCTTCGCATCGGTTACTTGGCAACGGCTCGCCGCCAAGCCTGAACACTTAATGGCTGGGAAAAAGCGGAACCGACGGCTGT